>CAYWDY010000227.1:0-4079 GCA_964455985.1 uncultured Flavobacteriales bacterium | reverse complement strand
CGAATCGATGATGACCGCCGTATTGAAGTTACTGCTGTCATTGACGTTGGCACTGTTTAGCAAGGGATAACCGTTGGTGATCACTTTGCCGTTGGTAATCACTTTGCCGTTGACCAATCCTGTCCCGTTAGTAATGACTTTTCCATTCAACAGCGCACGGGAGTTTGTTGTAGAATTCGCCGCTACCAATACCGTAGAGTCGGGATCTTGCTCGTAATTAAAGATGGATTGTGGTGAAATCTCTACAATAATCGTCGTATCGATTCGCAGTACATTGTTGGTAATGACCTTTCCATTCGTAATCACTTTTCCATTCGTAATCACTTTTCCACTGGCTATCATAGCCAAGTTATTCAAGTCGCTGTCAACCAACGGACGTCCGTTAGTGATGACTTTTCCATCCACCAACGCCAAGACATTGGTGAGTTGAGACGCGTGGTCAGTCTGAATGGATTGCAGGAAGGTCGCCTGAGCCGACGGATCGATGAAGGTGGTATCGTAATCGTACTGGAATCGGAAGTCACCGATCTTATCGCCGTATTTCAAGGTCGTGTCCTTAGGCGTAATGGTGATCGGCATCCGATCCACAGACAATAAGCCGTCCACGAAAGTGTAGTCAAACACTTCCAATAATCCTACATCGACGGGATTTGTCGTATCGAAGGGAGCTCGGTTCGGACGAATGAAATAATTTCCAACGAAACTGGAGGCTGTCGCTGAAGTGGTGAAAAACAAGGAGTCCAACCCCAGCTCTTGCAACGTATAGCCTGACTGTGCCAGATCCGCTCCATCAACCTGTACCGTTGCCGTAAAAGCAGGTAAGCGTTCTCCATATCTTTTGCTGGTATCATTGGCCGTAACAACTACCTGCTTCTGAACGGTAGAAGTAAAATAAATGGGTGCAGAAAAACCGCCATCGAGTCCGGTGGGTGTTACCGGTGGCGTATATATCTGGATGGGCGGGTTACCATAAAAAGGAGGCACCTCGGCGATGGCTTGGGTAGAATTGACCACGGTAGTTGGAACTTCCACACCACGCACTGTCACTTTGGAATTGGGCGTCAAGAAATTTCCAGTCACCGTAATGACGACGGTATCCGTACCCGGCTGTTGTGTCGTATCACCCAAAGCAAGCTGAAGGATTTGAGGAACAGGCACAGCGAGGCTGTACATGGCGCTGTCAGCCCGGATGAATCCGTAACCTGATGAATAATCAAATCCCGGAGAATACATATCAAACGTGGTGGAGCGCAAGATTTGGCGAACCTCTTCGGGGCCCATGTCTAGTCCGTAGAAACGTTTTTTACCTTCCAACAGCAGGGCCGCTACCCCCGCAGCATGAGGCGCAGCAGCGGATGTACCGAAGAAATTAGGGAATGCATCTCCGTCGATATTCGGCGCACCGAAATTAACGGTGGTGTTCCCGCCGTTGGCTGCTGCAAAATCAGGCTTCTGACGTAACACCCCATCGACCGGTGTACCCCCTCGGGAGGAGAAGGAAGCGATGGTCGGGGGATTCACACCGAATGCCGGTGTATTCGAATACAACACGGCACCCACGGCGATAGCACCCTCCGCATTTGCCTGTCCGACAATCGTAGATGTCCCCTGATTGAATTCATTCACGGTGATATCGCCTCGGAAAACGATGTACTTGAAGCGGACCGCTTGAGAACCCAGGGCACGCACTACCATGATGTTGGTTGAGGTAGCTTTGGTAACTGTGAATGGAAGAACTTCCAAAGGATCACCGCCGATGTTATTGCGATTGAATCCGAATAACGTCCGACCGTTATCATACGTAAGGTAGATATCCAGGTCATTCGTAGTTCCTTGGGATGTCTGGCCTAAGGAATAGATGGAATCCTGCCATTGAAGCACCAAGGTATAGACACCGGGGACCAAAGAGATGTTTTGGAATATATCGCCGCCACCGAAATCATGAGCGGTTCCTTGGGTGATGATGGCAGGTGCGGGAGCAGACTGGAAAATTCCTGCGTGGGAATAACTTCCAAAGTTACCCGCTGCTGAAATGTAGGTCACACCCCGATCGTGTACTTCATCCGCAGCTTGAGCCACCACTCCATCTTCAAAAAATGGCTCGGTAATGTAGGTCACATCGTCCACGATAATGTCACAAGAGTCATCCGCCAGCTGTCGGATTCCTTGAGCGAAATCACCCGCGCTGATAAAGCCTGTTCGGAAAGCCAGCGAAGCCCCGGGAGCCACATCATGTACTAACTGCAACATGGCACGTCCTTCATCGGTAGTTCGTCCGTACGGATACTCCCTGAGTACAGCTACGGGTATCTGAAAATCAGGATTACCGATTCCGGGAAGATCGCCGTTGAGCACATCTACCTGTGCGGGGTTTCCGGGAATGGTATTATAGCTGTTGGAAATCACACCGACTTTTACTCCATCACCTTGAAGCTTGAAACCCTCACGCGCCACGTCCGCAGCCATGGCACTATCTCCCAATGTATAAGCGATGCCTTGTACAGCGATCGGAGGAAACAGCGGACGGACGTAATCGATCAGATTGGGCAGCAGATCCAACTGATCCAGGTTTCGAATCGGAAACTTGCCGGAAATGATCAACGAGTTCGGGCCGTTATCGATCAAATCGGTCATACCATAACCGGCTGACTGCAACAAGCTGAGCAAGGCAGGGTATTGTCCCTGCAGGGCGATCACTTCGATGAATACACTATCGGATTCAATTCGGAAAATGTTTTCATCCGGATCGGAATAGGTGGAGAAATTCTGGAGCAGTGAGGTGAGCTCGGAGCCAATCAGATTATACACTTTACCGTTGGAGGGTGGCGGGTAGTAAGGAAGGATACAAGGAATACGTTTAACGGTGGTGGTATCCGTGGCCGTACAGCCGTTGGCGGGATCCGTGACGGTCAGGATATATGTACCGTCTGCATCAACAAGTGGATTCGCCGTGTTGGAACCGGAGACAATCCGTCCCAAATCAGTGGCCCTCCAACTAAAAGATGCATTCAACGTGGTAGAAGTCCCAGAAAGGTGGAGAGAAAGCGTGTCACAGGTGAGATAAGACTCAGGACCGGCATCTGCTTGAGGAGATGCAACTTGTGCAGTGACCAAGGCAACATCAGTAGCCGTACAACCGGTTGCAGGATTCGTAACGGTCAGTTGATACGTGCCTGTTTGGTTCACGACAGCAGCATTACTGGTAGCGCCGGAAACAACACTTGGACCAGACCAAGCGTATTGCACACCGGGTGTGATAGAAGAGCCTGTCAAGGTCACAGCGGTAAGTGAACAGGTCAATACTTTATCGGGACCGGCATTGGCTTGTGGAGCAGAATTATTGGCAATCACCAAGGCTGTATCGCGCGCGATGCAACCGCCTGTTGCTGTGGTGACCGTCAAGACGTAGGTTCCTGCTGCAGAGACGACAGGCGTTGCCGTGGATGCACCGGAGGTGATGAGACCGCCGTTGGTAGCCGTCCACGCATACGTAACACCGGCCGTACTGGAACTTCCACTGAGTGTTACTGACGCAGTTGAACAGGTGATGCTTTTATCCGGTCCGGCGTTAGCGATTGGAGAAGTACAAGCAACAGCCAACGGACCATAGGTGAGCGTAACCCCACTGCTTACGTAGACTTGCGTCCGGCTCCAAAAAGCACCGGTATTGCTGGTGGAACCGGTTCCGGAACCCAGGTAAATTCCTGCCCGGGTGGCATACACCGTACCCAACCACTTGGTCGGAGAGGAAGAAGAAGAGCCGTTCGCTGTGATGAAAGAATAGGGACCTTGCGTGCAGGAACTACCTGTGCCATGTGTCTCCAAGAAAATTCGGGCGGCTGATCCGCCGTTGGAGGTGACCGCATTCACCTTACCCAAAACGACATCGTTGTGAACGAAGAGCTGGAAGTTGCCGGAGGTCGTGTTCATGAAATTGAACACGAAAGAATTGGCAGTGCCGGTATTCTTTATGGACTTGAAGGTATAGGTCCCCGGACCGGAGAACGTGATGGTCTTTCCTCCGCTGAGCAGAATATCGCCGTAATTACCGGGAGTAAGTGTTGTGGTCGTGGTGATAT
>CAYWDY010000226.1:0-4095 GCA_964455985.1 uncultured Flavobacteriales bacterium | reverse complement strand
CAAGAGTTGTATTCGGCGTGGAGTTCGCCCGCCGTTGCGTCCGAATTTGGCAGGAACAAGCACCTCTCATTAAAGAAATCTGCGAGGAAGTCATTCTCCTCTTTGTACTCTTCCTGATGTTTAATCATTAATTTACTAGGCTCCATCCCGTGATTCGCTGCATGGATACCGCATTTAATTAACTGACCTAAAATTTTAGGTGCTTCAGCCCTGAGCTTCATGTAAAGTTTAGCATCTCGCTCTTCAGCCGGGACGGTGACTTCAAACGGTATCAATCGGATCCGTCTCCAAGTAGCCGAGTCCATAGACCTGAGTTGCGGTTTGTTATTTCCGGTCATCAGGAGTTTGGCGGTCGGTCTAAAATTGAGTGGGTCTTGGTACAGTTGCCTCGCTCTGATAATGTCGCCTCCGGTGAGTCGTTTAATCAATTCTTCATCTAGCCGTTGGGAGTCCGAGACTTCATGCGCGACGGCAAGGCGTCGGCCTCGTAGTTGGGCAAGCTCACCTTCGTTCGACTTTCCGAACTTCTTCAGCATGAGAGCCTCGGTTTCGATCGTGACGGCGTATTCTCCCAAGATCCAGCTAATCAACTCGGTGAGCGTGGATTTTCCGTTATTTCCTGTCGCGCCAAAGAAGAAAACGTAACATTGCTCGGAGACGGAACCCGAGAGCATATACCCGAGAAATTGGAGAAGGTATTTCCGGGTATCTTCGTCGGGAATGATGAGCTCAATGAATTGATTGAAGAGTTCCGGCCGAACGTTTTCCAAATCGGCTGCACACCTTGTTATTTGCGTGAACATCATTGACCGGTCATGCGGGAGCATCTCGCCTGTTCTCAAGTCTACGATTCCGTTCTGACAATTAAGGAATTCTGGTTGCTGGTCGAATTCCTCCGCAAGCGTAGTCACCAAAGTTCTCGCAAGTTTGACGGTATTGTTCAGTTCCCGGGCGTTTTGGCTCTTGATTGCCCACTTCAGCATTTTGGGAGCGGTGTTTTTATCGGCAAGTCCGCTTTGCCGTTGCAAATCCCGGGCTGAGGCCACGGCCATTTGTATAACCTTGCTTTCCGAGGCTTCTTTCGAGCCAATATCCCAAAACTTCCCGTTCCAGACCGCCCATTGTTTGAGTTCGGCAACGTATCTGAGGTCTTGTCCGTATTGCTCAATCAACCGATCAGCATTGGCTTGTTCGGTGAACTCCGAGTCCTCTATGTTTTCGGACATGACGACCGCCGGAGTGGACGAGACGGGGGAGGAAGAAGAAGACGTCCCGCCCGCTACGACTTGGATACCGTATCCTTGTTTGGAAAGGGAGACGGTGGACGCTTTCCAGTCGCCTCCGTGGTTGAGCATCGTGTAGAGGGCGAACTTGGTCAGGTAGTTTCGGCACGGGATTCCGGCGTTATCACTAAAACAGTAGAACCGTTCTCCTTGAACTTCACTTCTCCAGCCCCACGTCGCGGAAATCTCTCCGCGTTGCTTACCGGGACGCGCCCAATACTCTAGCTGACCGGACTTTCGGCTAAATATCCAACCGTGGGGTTCTAGGATTTCGCTGATGGTAGCGCGGAGTTCAAAGTCGTCTCCGACCCGGCCCTTTCCTTCCGGAGGCTTCTCATCCGATCGAAGCAGGAAGGACGGATCCAGAAGGTAACCTTCATTGGCCTCGCTATGGAATAAATGTTTGTCGCCGTCAACTGGACGGGACGGCATATAGTAAATTCGGTCGGGGTTCTTGGCAGAAACGTCGTTTTGTCCGTGGCCGAGGTATTCACTTGCAGCTTCCCACGCTCTTGCCCATTGGTAGGCGGGTATCGGGGTAGCAAGCGGGAAGATGGCTCTCCACTTTGGTTTCTCGGGAGTATGGTTAAAAGTGGTGTGCCACCAAAAGGCCAATTCCTTTTCTTTCCAGTCGTCAATAAAATCGGACGGGTCAACACCGTTGTCAAAGTCTAAGACCATCGCGCATACGTCCACCACGTTTTCGCTCTTTCGGGTGGTTCCGGGCGTAAATCTTGCGGGTGAGAATAGTTTGCCTTTCTCTTTACGCTGGAGAAGTTGGAAACGATCAAACCGGGAGCGAAAGGCGGTAAAACAATCGGTTCTCGGTTTGGGTTGATTGTCGGATACAGAGTCGAAGACGCTGTAGATGAAATCCATTTCTAGGTTAGGTCGTATCATAGTTTTCCGTAGTTATTTATTCAGCGGTGACAACCCGCACGGTTTCTTTGAGCCTTCCGTTTGGCAACTTCTCCCACCCAATCACTTCTATTTGGCCTCCGGTTGATAGCCAAAGCGACGAGGCAGAGAGGGACTTAATCTTCTTGAACCTTTCTCCCATATTGCTCTTGCTGGTGAGCTGAATGAGGAGCGGTGGACAACCAGTTTTCAAAGCAAGCATATCGGCAAAGCCGAGTAAGTCGTGCTGCCTGCGAAACCGGGCGTCGTAGTAGTCAACTCGGAAGACGTCATATCCGAGAGACTTATAATAATTATAGGTTGCTTTGTTGTAATCCGCTTTGCCGGAAGGCTTCTTTTTCTCTTTGCTCGGTTTAATATTGGAGACGCCGTTAATGACGTCCTCGGCTTGCTTCTCCAAAATAGCGCGGATCCGTTCTTTGGCCGCGATTGCCGGGTTCGGCTTTTCATCAAGGTCATCGAACAGATCCATTTTTACTCCTTACTTACTCGGAGTTATTCATCCCCAAAGGGATCGTACTCATCTTCCACAACGAACTTTGCTAGGCTCTTTGGCACGGTTTCCTTTTCGGACTCGTACCACGCGGTAAACTTTTCGATGGTTTCCGGGGTTGCCTCGGCGTATTCTTTGACCACACTTCCTTGGAGTTTGGACAAACCTTTAAGGTAAGTTGCCCCGGCCTCACCAAATGGCGAAGGCCATTTCTTCTCGGCGTGAACGATGCCAAAGATGGAAAGGTCAAGGTCATCGTCTTCCTTAACGGGTGACAAGTCTCGGTATAAAGCGTGTTTCTTCAACGCTTCCAAGATATGAGGGAGTTTGTCCTTCATTCTCTCGCCCGGGAAGTCGGCTTTGGCGTCCATTGTGTTGACGGGCAAGTATCTGCCGGTCTTGGGATTGACAATTCCGACGGTGCAGTACGTTGACTGCTTGCCGTACTTTGGATCCGGCTTGGAAAGAGACGGGAAGATAGCGATGTCATCGCCTTCCTTACACCCAAGGAGGCCGAGCGCAAAACCAGTCGGGGTGATTTGACTTGCGTTTCCGTCAAGTCCAATCTTGCTCCCAACTTTGACTCTCTCTCCGTTCTCTAGTTCCAGTTCGCACCGGATTCGTTTGTATTCGTCCCCGTCATCGTTGGTTCCTTCGATGATGTCGAATCCTGTAATGAAACCGGCGATGGAGTCAAGGATTTCATCTCCTTCACCCATGCCAATTCGGATTTTGCCACCAGCGATGCGGTAGGTCTTTGACGAGTTTTCTAATTGAGGTGTTTTCATGTTTATTACCTTCTTTTATGGTTCTTTCTACGGGATGCGCTCCCTTTCGCGCCTTCGGATTCCTCCAGAAGGTGAATAATGATACCTAGTATGCAAAGTGGAAAGAGGAGGAAAATGGCGAACATTATTCGACCTCCCAAGCGATGTAATAGTTGACCCCGATCATGCTTACCTTCTTGTTATGCTGCTCGGTTGAGCCTTCAACTTCCAGCCAAGTGTAGGCACGGTAAGCCGACACCGCGTTGTCCCATCCAATAATCCGCGCTTTGGCGGTGGCTGGAACGTAGGTCGTCTTACCGTAGACCTTGGTAGATCGCTTCACCCTCCCAACAAGGAGGGTGTTAGGCGCAAGTTTCTCAAGCATTGTCGTTTCCGCTACCAGAACCGGCGGTCTTGATGTAGAACCGCTTCTCGTCTTCGCTTACCGCAAAGCCCGGAACACCTTTCTTAATGATGAGTTGTTTTTGGGCCTCGGTGAGCTTAGACACTTGGAACTTCTGAGTGACTTTGATGCACTCTTTCAGTTTCAATCCTCTAAATTTGGAAACTGATAGAGAGAAAAGAGCAGCTTCTTCGTCCACAAGTTTCAAACCGCCTTTGACGTTTCGGAAAG
>CAYWDY010000225.1:2475-4121 GCA_964455985.1 uncultured Flavobacteriales bacterium | reverse complement strand
AATTACGAAAAGCCATCTCGGAAAAATTCCAACGGGAGAATCAGCTCACCTACGCGCCCGATCAGATCGTGGTGTCCACCGGGGCGAAGCAATCCATTGCCAACGTAGTCCTGAGTCTGATTGATCCGGGCGATGAGGTGATCATCCCTCTTCCCTACTGGGTCAGCTACATCGAGATTGTCAAACTGGCGGAAGGTAATGTCGTTCCCGTCAAGACCACCTTGGAATCCGGTTATAAGATGACCGCGGAACAGTTTGAGAAAGCCATCACGCCGAAAACCAAACTGATGATCTTCTCGTCGCCTTGCAACCCGACCGGTTCTGTGTATTCACACGCAGAATTAGCGGCGCTGGCGGAAGTGGCGGCACGACATCCGCACGTCCACATCCTTTCGGATGAGATCTACGAGCATATCAATTTCATTGACGGACACCAGAGCATCGCCTCGTTTCCTGAGATCCATGACCGCGTCATCGTGGTGAATGGGGTCTCCAAGGGCTACGCGATGACTGGCTGGCGTATCGGATATATCGGAGCACCCAAGTGGATTGCTGCTGCCTGCGACAAAATGCAAGGGCAGTTCACATCGGCCGCTTCCTGCATAGCCCAGAAGGCGGCTGAAGCAGCCCTATCCACCAACCAGAAGCCGACAGAAGACATGCGAGATGCATTCTTACGACGCCGAAACCTGGTCATGGAGCTGATGAAGGATATTCCTGGCCTTCGACTGAATCAACCTGATGGAGCCTTTTATGTGTTCGCCGATGCGAGCTCCTATTTCGGCAAGCAACATGATTCCATGACCATCCGTAATGCCGATGATCTTTGTATGTACTTATTGAATGTCGGTCACGTGAGTGTTGTCACCGGCGAAGCCTTCGGTGATCCGAACTGTTTCCGTATGTCGTATGCGGCCTCCGATGACAAATTGCGTGAAGCCGTGCGACGCATGAAAGAAGCTCTGGCCCTGTTGAAGTGACCCGATAACCATGACTGCGCGTAAACCAAACTCCCTTGATCAGCTTTTCGAGCGATTCAGCCAATCCCAGGTGCTCGTCATCGGTGATGTGATGCTGGATTCATACCTCTGGGGAAAGGTTGACCGCATTTCTCCCGAAGCTCCGGTTCCTATTGTCTCCATCGAAACCAAGGAGAACCGGTTGGGAGGGGCTGCCAACGTGGCCATCAACCTTCAGGCCATGGGCGCGACGCCTTTCTTGTGCTCGGTTATCGGAGGTGATACTAACGGCCGTGATTTCATCGACCTGTTGCAACAGCGAGGCTTGTCTCCCGACGGATTGGTACAAAGCGCTGATCGTCCTACTACGGTCAAAACACGTGTCATCGGAAACCAGCATCAGATGTTGCGCATCGATGAAGAGCGAACCCACGACATCAATGCCTCGGAGCAAAAACAATTGCTGGCCCGCATCGAGAGTTTTCTGAATAGCGGAAATATCGATGTGATCGTATTTGAAGATTACGACAAAGGCGTGATCAGTCGTTCCCTGATTGAAAAAGTGGTGAAGTGGGCCAAATCCAAGCGCATTCCGGTGGCCGTTGATCCCAAGAAAAAGAATTTTTCCCACTACAAAAGCGTCAGTCTGTTCAAGCCTAATTTGAAAGAACTGCGGGAAGGAACCAA
>CAYWDY010000225.1:0-2403 GCA_964455985.1 uncultured Flavobacteriales bacterium | reverse complement strand
GAGAAAGGCGTACTGCATCATGGCTCAGACTCCACCTTACACCTACCCGCCCATCTTCGTTCGATCGCGGACGTATCGGGAGCAGGTGATACGGTGATCAGTGTGGCTGCCTTATGTCTGGCCGCAGGTTGCCGCCCGGAACTTCTTGCCGGACTTTCCAACTTAGCCGGTGGATTGGTTTGCGAACACGTGGGCGTAGTACCCATTGACCGCAATGCCCTCTATCAGGAAGCAAAAAAAATGAAACTGGTTTGACATGAGCACACCAGTCACCCCGTACGGTTCGGACGGAAACAAGAAGCAACAAGTGGCGAGGATGTTTAACAACATCGCTTTCCGCTACGACTTCCTTAATCATTTCCTTTCCCTGGGCATCGACAAGTATTGGCGGCGTGCCGCCATTCGGGAGCTCCGCGATGTAAAACCGGCAACCATTCTTGATGTGGCTACCGGCACGGCCGATGTGGCCTTGCAGGCATTGACCCTGAAACCAGAACACATCATCGGCATTGACATTTCCGAAGACATGCTGGCCATTGGTCGAAAAAAAATCAAAGCCAAAGGCTTAAGCCATAAAATAGAGTTATTAGAAGGTGATTCGGAGAAACTGATTTTCGAAGACAATAAATTCGATGCCGTTACCGTTGCTTTTGGCGTGCGGAATTTCGAAAATCTTCAGCGCGGACTGCAGGAAATACATCGTGTGATTCGTCCGGGAGGCAAAGTGGTGATTCTTGAATTCTCTCACCCGCGGCAGCCCATCATGCGTAGCTTGTATACCTTCTACTCCACCAAAGTCACACCTACCTTGGGCAAATGGATATCAAAAGATCCGGCAGCATACACGTATCTGCACGAATCCATTCAAGCGTTTCCTTCAGGCCAGGATTTTCTGCGTGAACTGACTGCGTCCGGTTTCAAACAAACCCATTGCCGCACCTTGACATTCGGCATCGTCTCCATCTACACGGGCATCAAAGCATGAAGCGAACGTTCCGTTTATTCACGTTGTGCATCCTAAGTTTGCTACCCGTGTTGTCGCAAGCACAGATGAGTGCTATTCCTCAGAATCTTCCTAAATACGACAAGCAAAAAATCCATTTCGGCTTCGTATTGGGTATCAATTCGGCGAACTTCAAGTTCACTCCGGCCGGAAATTTCATGAGTCAGGACAGCATCTACTATATCACGCCGAAGCCTCAAGGCGGACTGAACCTGGGTATTCTGGCTAACCTGCACCTGGGTGAACATTTCGACCTTCGCTTCATTCCATCACTCTCGTTCATGCAGCGTAAGCTGACGTTCGAATACTATGACCCGGCTACAGGTGTTAATCCATCCCTTGAAAAGACCGTTGAATCCACCTATCTTGAATTTCCCGTCAACCTGAAATTCAAATCCAAACGCATAGACAATTACCGCTTATATGTACTCGCTGGCGGTCGATTCTCCAACGACATGATTTCACAGGCCAAGGTTCGCGAAAAGGATCCTGACATCATCAAGCTGAAGCGACAGGACTACGGGTATGAAGTGGGTCTCGGTGCGGATTTCTATATGCCTTATTTCAAGTTCTCGCCGGAAATCAAGATGTTCACCGGCATACCCAATCTGCTGGTTCAGGAAAACACCGTCTATGCGAACTCCCTGCAGTCGCTGAAATCCAAACTGTTCTTCGTCTCCTTCTATTTCGAATAAATCATGCCTCGATCGCTCGAACTTGTCCTTCTGCCGGAAGAAGCAGCCGACAAGACCGCAGCACTGACCCAAGCTTCCCGGCAGTTGGGCGTGGCGGTTGATCGGATCCGCTTGGTCGTGCGCAAACGATCCATTGATGCGCGGGGACGTACGGTCAAGATCCGCGTCTTCGCCGATGCTTACATCGATGAACCTGTACCGGAGACTCCTGACCTGCTGTCGCTATTCTCCTTCGACAAAGACGTTTCCAAGGCTACTCCGATCCATTTGGCTGGTTTCGGACCGGCTGGTATGTTTGCTGCCCTCCGACTGATCGAACTGGGATATAAACCCGTTATCATCGAGCGTGGAAAAGACATTCGATCCCGCCGCCGAGACCTGGCCCGACTTAACAAAGAAGGTCACGTCCATCCCGATTCGAACTATTGTTTCGGCGAAGGCGGTGCAGGAACGTACTCGGACGGAAAACTATATACCCGTTCCGGAAAACGAGGCGATATTCAGCGGATACTTTCACTGTTCGTGCTGCATGGTGCGGATACCGACATCATGGTCGATGCTCATCCGCACATTGGAACGAACAAATTACCCCACATCGTTCAATCCATTCGGGAAACCATTCTGAAATGCGGCGGAGAAATCCGTTTTGAAACCAAACTGATTGATCTTACGCTGAAAGACGGAAAGCTTTCAACCATCACCATC
>CAYWDY010000224.1:0-4122 GCA_964455985.1 uncultured Flavobacteriales bacterium | reverse complement strand
GCCTGTTCCGGCTCGGGTGGTAAATACCAGGATACACCCACCTCGGGAACAGTGTCCATTCTGGCCGATGAATCCTATCGGCCGTTGGTGGATGTAGAGCTTGACACGTTCATGAAACTGTATACGAACGCCCATGTTCATGCGGAATATCTGCCTGAGGCGGAGGTGTTCAACCGACTCTTACACGATGATTCCATCCGCGTTGCCGTGGTTTGCCGCTCCTTGACGGACGCCGAAAAGGAATACCTGACCGCCCAGAAAATCGTTCCACGCACTACGCGCGTGGCTGTTGATGCGGTAGCGCTAGTGGTTAATCGCGAGAATCCCGATTCTCAGATTACGTTTGCGCAGTTAAAATCTATCCTCACGGGAAAATCCTCTACCTGGAACCTGGTTGATGGTTCCGGCATCAAAGACTCTATTCGTGTGGTCTTTGATAAGAACGGCTCATGCAATGCCCGCTTCCTTAAGGAGGAATTTCTAGGCGAGCAGGAGTTTCCCGCGTATTGCTATTCCTTGCCGTCCAATGCCGAGGTAATCGACTATGTGGAGAAAAACAAAGGCGCCCTGGGGATTATTGGCGTGAACTGGATCAGCGATCGACATGATCCGGAGGTGGAGGCCTTTCTTTCCCGGGTACGCGTAGTAGAGCTATCTTCGCGGGAAGATTCGATAGGAACGGAATATTTTGGCCCCTATCAGGCGTATATTGCACTCAAAAAATATCCTTTGACACGCGACGTTACCATTATCAGCCGGGAAGGCCGGAATGGACTTGGCACGGGCTTTGCCTCCTTCTTTGCTGGTGACCAAGGACAGCGTTTGGTGCGACTTTCCGGAATGCTTCCCGCCAATGTTCCGGTCCGTATTGTAAAGATCAGCGAATAAGTATGAACACACGATTTTTTAAACTTCTGTTTCTGGGCGTTCTGTTTACACAACCTCTATGGGCCCAAACTCTGGACGACATCAAACGCTTGACCGAAAGCGAAAAGTTCGCCGACGCCAGTACCGCTTGTCTGTTAGCCATTCAGCGTGAACCCAACAACCCGGTTTATTACTACTATATCGCTGACAAGCTGTTGATTCAGGACCGTACAGACTCAGCGCTACTCATGTTGGGCAAGGGATACGCATTGGATACCGCTAACGCATTCATCAAAATAGGTAAGGCCAAAGAATTGCTAAACCGCTTCAGCGCTGCGGAAGCCAAGGCTGCTCTGGAAAGAGACAGCGGAAACGTTGAACTCCAACAGCTGGCTGCTAATTCTGCTAAGTACGTCGTCATCGCCGAAAGCCTGATCGATCAAGTCTTGGCCACTGCCCCCAAGAACAATTCGACGCTATACATCGAATCCGCCGAAGCGCTCATTCGTTACCGCAACAAGAACCTTCGCAAGGCCAAAGAAATCTTGGAAATGGCCGAGAAGATCGAAGAGAAGACCAAGCAGCATAATGCAGAAATTCCGTTGCTCTATGGAGACATTTACACGGAGATGAACAATGGCACATTGGCCGCCGAGTTTTACAACAAAGCACTTGCCTTGGACCCCACATCCCCCCGAGCCTTGTTATCCAAAGGTCGCCTTTACCGTCGTGCCACCAATTACGAAGGCGCTAAGGCAGAATTCGAGGCCATCATCAAAGCAGACCCGAATTACGGTCCGGCCTATCGTGAATTAGGAGAAACCTGTTTCAAGCTAGGAGAACTTGAAGCGGCCAAGAATGCATACAAGAAATATTTGGAGCTGAACAGTACCAGCTGTACCGCCCAAAGTCGCTACGGTGCTTTCCAATATCTCATCAAAGATTACCAGGGGGCCATTACACAGTCAGACATTGCCAAAAGTTGCGACCCCCGCAATCCACAGCCTGTTCGAATTGCCGCCATTTCCTATTATGAGCTGAAGCAGTACGATAAAGCCTTGGTCGAAGCACAAAAAGTTTTGGAGATGGTGCCCGCCACCCGTCGCATCCAAAAGGATTACGAATATTACGGCAAGATCTTGATTGCGAATAATCAGGATTCATTAGGCGTGGAGCAGCTTCGTATCGCCTATTCCATGGATCCTTCACGCACGGATCTGTTGACCGAAATCGCTAATAATTATCTCAAGAATAAAAAGTATCCGGAGGCGCTAAAGGCGTTTAGCGAGAAGATTGCTGCCGGTAAGGACGTCAAGTCCGCGGATTATTTCGGATTGGGTCGCGCTCAATTCAATACCGCTGATTACACGGGTGCCGATGCATCTTTTGCCAAAGTGAATGAGGTTTCCCCCAAGTACGCATCCGGTTATTTGTGGCGTGCCCGCGCCAACGGCCAGCTCGACACCACATCGGCTAACGGTTTGGCTAAACCCTTTTACGAAAAGTATATCGAGTTGGCTGTTGCCGATTCCGCCAATGCCAGCAAGTATTACAGTGGACTGGAAGAATCCTATGGTTATCTCGCTTCCTATTATGACATGAAGAAGGAAAAGGATTTATCGATCGACTATTTGAAGCGATTGGCACAGCTTCCCATCGAAGCGGACAAGCTTAAGAATGTCCAGCAGGCCATCAAGCAACTCGAAGGAAAATAAGAAAGACCCCGCTACATCAGCGGGGTCTTTTGCTGTTGAAGGGAAGGTATTATTGATTATTTTGATGCCTTAAACTTCATCCACACCATGAGCTTATTTGTGAAAAAACCGATCGAGCAGCTGTTGTTACAGGCTGCCGATTCAGAGAAAGGGCTTAAGCGGACGCTGAGCGCCACCAACCTGGTTGCTTTGGGTATTGGCGCCATCATCGGCGCCGGACTCTTTGTTCGTACGGCTGCCGCCGCCGGAGAAGCCGCCGGTCCCGGCGTTACTTTATCGTTCGCTATCGCTGCCATCGGTTGCGCCTTCGCTGGTCTTTGCTATGCGGAGTTTGCTTCCATGATTCCGGTGGCCGGTAGTGCATACGCCTACTCTTATGTTACGATGGGAGAAATCGTAGCCTGGACCATCGGTTGGGCCCTGATTATGGAATATGCTTTGGGTGCAGCCACAGTATCCATCGCATGGAGCGAATACTTGAACGAGCTGTTAGACGGCGGGATACCCTATGCGTGGTGCCATTCGCCTTTTGAGAGCTTTACCGATTCAGCGGGAATTTTGCACACCGGCATCATCAATCTGCCGGCGCTTGTCATCCTGTTAGCCATTACCCTATTGCTCATACGAGGAACACACGAGTCCGCCATCGTCAACGCCATAATTGTTTTTATCAAGGTTTCCATCGTATTGGTGTTCATAGCCCTTGGATGGCAATTCATCAATCCTGCCAATCACGTTCCTTACCTCATTCCGGCAGATACTGCTCCCGTGGTCGATCACGCAGGTAACGTAATCGCCTCCTATGGCGAGTGGAATAAGCATGGATGGGGCGGCGTTTTAGGAGGTGCAGCGATCGTGTTCTTTGCCTTTATCGGTTTCGATGCCGTGAGCACGGCCGCCCAAGAAGCCAAGAACCCCAAACGTGACATGCCTATCGGTATTCTCGGTTCCCTGTTGGTCTGCACCTTGCTTTATATTCTATTCGCTCACGTACTTACCGGTGTTGCCAATTGGAAAGATTTTGTCAACCCAGAGAAAGGAAGAGAAGCTTCGGTGGCCTATGCTATCGAGACCTTCATGGTCGGTTACGGCTGGCTTTCTACCGCTGTCACCGTGGCTATTCTGGCGGGCTTCAGTTCGGTAATTCTCGTCATGCTTATGGGACAGAGCCGTGTGTTTTATACCATGAGTAACGACGGATTGATTCCGCCGATGTTCAGTCAACTTCATCCGAAGTATAAAACACCGTATAAGTCCAATTGGATTCTATTTCTGTTTGTTGGAGGGTTCGCTGCTTTTGTTCCTGGCCACGTCGCTGGCGACCTGACTTCATTCGGCACCCTGTTGGCGTTTGTACTGGTGAGTATCGGCGTGCTAATACTGCGAATCAAGTCACCGCACATCGAGCGCCCTTTCCGCGCTCCACTGGCGCCAGTGGTTTCCATCTTGGGAGCACTAATCTGTCTGGCCATGATTATTGGCTTGGATCAAGAGACACTTAAAGTCGCATTAGGCTGGATGATTGTCGGCCTTGTCGTGT
>CAYWDY010000223.1:0-4126 GCA_964455985.1 uncultured Flavobacteriales bacterium | reverse complement strand
TCTGTGATTCGGTAGCAACACAAGTCCTACAGACCAATGTGTCCACGAATCCTCCTTTTACTTGGTCAGTCAATAATCAGGTGTATAACGATCCGGGCCGCTATTACTATAACGATACCGCCAACTGCTCCATCTATCAATTGAATTTGGAGTCAGGCAGTACCATCAACAGTCCGACTGATTGTAGTAGCCTGAACCGCTTTGATACTACTGTTGTGGATTGCCAATCTTTCATATGGTGGAAGAATGGAAAAACCTATTCGCAGTCCGCTGAGGATTCGATTCGTATCAATTGTGATCTTTTCTACTTGCACTTGATCATCGGCCCTCCTGTAGCTCGTCAGGATATTAAAGGAGTTCCGCTCGTCTGCAAAAATTCTACGGTAACCTTCACGATCCCGCCTGTCCCCGGTGCATCTTCGTACCGTTGGACTTTACCAGCACGTTGTACCGGTTCATCCATCAGTAACAGCATTACGGTACGGTTCGCCAGTAACTTCTCCGGCGGACAACTCACCGTGATTCCGATCAACAGCTGTGGCAATGGTATCGGGAAAAGTCTCGCATTATCTGTGGTGACATCAACTCCAAATGCTCGTTTGTACATCACGCCACCGTCGGCACCGGCTATTTCCGGAACCTACTCGGTGAATGCCATTTCCAACGCTACTACCTACACGTGGAGTGTTTCGAATACGGCCGCAACCATCACCAGCGGACAAGGGACAACAAGCATCGACTTGCAGATTCGTTCCGGGTACACCGGTACCATCGTATTGCAAGTGGTAGCATCCAACTGCAAAGGCAACGGCTCTCGTGCAACAAGGACGATTGTCGTCCGAACTCCTGCACGCGAACTGGATCCTGCCATTCTCTTCCAGGAACAGAAGCTGATGGTGTATCCGAATCCGAACAACGGTGTCTTCACGGTGAGGACGGTACCCATGGAGATTAATGCGATACTCGAAATGTATTCGATGGATGGTCGCTTAGTCCGCTCCGTGATCATTCCGGCCAACACCGCTGAAATGCCGCTCGAACTCGATCGCCCTTCTGCCGGACTCTACCAAGTCCGCCTGGTGGCCGGGAATGAGGTAAGGAGCGTGAAGGTGGTTGTTCAATAAATTTATAATTCAGAATTAAAACGGGTGTCTCGCATATATCGCTTCGACGGATTTATATCCGTCGAAGCGGAACTCGGAACTTTGAACCCGTCGAAGCGGAAATTTGAACCCGGAACTTTGAACCTTGAACTCATTCTCCTTTCCGGTAAACCTTTTATTGCCCATCTTCGTGTTTGACTAAAATACCTGACCACCATGAAGAAACTGCTACTTGTATTCGTATTATTATTCAATGGCGCCCTTTTTGCCCAAAATTGTGCCTTTACGGCCACATCGGGCCCTTCCGGCGCCGTCTCCTTCGTGCCTACTTTTACCTTCTCCTCCGGGATTTTCTCCTGGGATTTCGGCGATAATTCCACCGGTATGTCGATGGGAACCATCGTTCATACGTACAATTCCATGGGTCCTTTCGCAGTCTGCATGACGGCTGTTGATTCCATGACGGGAATGACATGCACCTTTTGTGACACGGTTGTTGTCAATACCACAGGATTACTCTGCAACTTCCAGGTTTTTGCCAATCCGGGCTCTTTGATTGTGGATTTCCTCTGTTCACCTCCTGCAGGTGCATACGCCATTTGGAACTTTGGAGATGGGGGAGTGGGTACCGGCAATAACCCTTTCCACACGTATCCTACCGTCGGATCCTATACGGTGACATTGAATATCATTGACTCAGCGACCTCTAACGCGCTCTGCACGTCTTTCCAAGTCGTCTCAGTTTCATCTGCCACTAACAATTGCTATTTCATGGCCTATCAGGATTCCATGAATCAGAACATGTTCTACTTCTACGGTTCACCCGCTTACCCTACATCTACCTTGGTATGGGATTTCGGCGACAGCTCGGCGACCGGTTTGGGTTCTTCAGTCAACCACATTTATAGCCAGCCCGGCGTATACCAAGTATGCATGTACGAGATGGATTCGTCCATGCAGCCTATTTGTCAGAGCTGCCAAATGATTACCATCGCGGGTTCCGCTAATTGTGCTTTCAATTATTACATAGATCCCGTAGGTAACGGATTAGTCACACTCACTTCGCTCTATAACGGTCCTCAGGCATCGATCTATTGGAGTATAGATAATGGGATGCCCATGTTCGGTTCTGTAGTCACGGTACAGCTGGCTCCCGGTGCTCATACCGTTTGCATGACGGCTGTTGATGCCTTGGGTGTTCTGCTTTGCAATTACTGTCAACCCATAGCCATTGCTCCTGCACCAACATCTTGTGCAGCCTATTTCGTAGCCAGCTCGTTGGGAATGACCACTTCCTTTATCGACCTCTCTTCCGGAACATCGTCGACTACTCAGTACAATTGGAGCTTTGGTGATGGTATGAATTCATACACCCGTTTCCCGCAACATACCTACACCATACCCGGAAACTATCAAGCCTGCCTGACCATCACAGATTCCAACTGTACCGATACATATTGTTATTCGGTATTGGCTGACAGCAACAATGTAAATCCCGGCCCTTGTCAAGCGCAGTTCGTGGTGTTGCAAGTGGCTCCTTTCGATGTGGTCATCATTGACCTGAGCACCGGAAGCAACCTCAGCTACAGCTGGGATTTCGGAGATGGAAATACGTCCACTCAGCAGTATCCTTCGCACTATTACAACACCACCGGCTCGTATGTCCTTTGTCTGACCGTTTCGAATGGTTTCCTAGGCTGTTCCAGCTCTTTCTGCGATACCCTGAATGTCGATTCACTGGGTAATGTGTACCGCTCGCTGCAAGGATTTTCAATCAACGTGGTCTCCCCTTCGGATTTCACCTCGGTGGGATCAGCTCCTTCTTCTGACGGGCTTGAGCTTTACCCGAATCCGGTCAAGGATCAGTTTGTGGTTCGCCAAGTCAATACTGTGGGAAGCCATTCCACCTACCGCATCCTCTCTTCCGAGGTCAGTAATAACATCAATGCTTCGTTCTTGCCTGCAGGGACTTACCTGTTGGAGCTACATCGCCTGGACGGATCGGTATTCTATCACCGTTTGGTGAAAAACTGAGGCTGATTCAGCGAGGAAAGCGGCGGAGGTATTCACTTCCGCCGTTTTTTTTGTACTATATTGTAAACCAACAGGTCCGGTATCCCGTGTATCTGTTATATCCTGATTCACATGCGTTCACTTGTACTCTCCGTACTGCTTCTCTTGGGTTTGACTTTCGTAAAAGCACAGAATTGCGCCTACACGACATCTGTTTTATCTCCGGGCGTTTACCAGTTTTTCCCGGATACGATAATCGCTGCTAACACAACGTCCTATTTGTGGACAGTCAGTAACGGAGCTAATATCACCCTTCCATCACCCATTCTGCAGCTTACCCCCGGTGCCTATGAGGTTTGTGTCAACTATTACGATACTGCCGGACTGCTGTGCAATTATTGTGATTCATTATTTGTTCCCGCGGCCAACTGCACATTCAGCAGCACGCCTGTGCCTGGCGCATTGGCCATGACTTTTCAGGCCGCTAGTCTTCAGCCCGGACAAGTGGCCTACTGGACATTTGGTGATAATTCTTCCGGCTACGGAAATCCGGTTCAACATGCCTATCCACCACCAGGCTACACCTACACAGTTTGTCTTCAGATCATCGATACGATGACACAGTCGGTACAATGCTCGGGTTGTCAGTCGGTCACTGTCGGTGCGGTTCAACCAAGCTGCTCGTTCACGTATCAGGCAGATCCCATCAACCCGCTGATGTATGTTTTTACTGCCTCACCTGCTTACTCCGGTTCAACCATTCAATGGACGCTTGGTGACGGCACTTCTGCAACGGGTCCGGTAGTAACGCATATCTATGCCCAAGGTGGTGTATATGTGGCCTGTATGAACGAGTATGATTCATCAGGCACATTACTTTGCTCGCATTGCCCGAGTTTCCTGGTGGATTCGGCAGGTCCGTGTGGCATCAACCACGTCGATTACCAGAATGGCAGGCACTTGTTTCAGGTGGGAAGTCAATTAAACGGCGCCGTCGTGAATTGGAATTT
>CAYWDY010000222.1:1868-4148 GCA_964455985.1 uncultured Flavobacteriales bacterium | reverse complement strand
CACCTCGTTCAACAACATGGCTGTATCTTGATGCTTGCCGATTCCCGGACCAATACCCAAGGCCGTGTAGTGTTCGAAGTCTGCCGACATGGGAGTGATATGGTCCTTGAACTCGTCCACGACGAGCATGGCTTCCGGTGCTCCCAATTGCATCACATCATGAGCACAGCCGGGAACATGAACCGTGAGCAGTCCAACCCCGCTCCGAAGACAGGCGCGGGCCGCCATCAGTGCAGCGCCTGACTTACCCTTGCTGCCCGCAATCAACAGCGCATGACCGTGGGTTCCTTTATGAGATGACTTTCGGCGCGGACGAAATACTAAACGGAAGTCCGGGTCTTCCAACATGAAACTCTTCGACAGGTTCGTATCGATTCCTGAAAGATTCAAACCGATTTCCAATACCCGCCACTCCCCCAGTCTATCTACATTGCCGGGAAAGAAAAAGGACAACTTCGGACATTGAAAGGTCAAGGTCCAATTCGCCATCACTGTTTGAACTTCGTCAGCGACAGGCCGATCCGCATCCATACCGGAAGGCAAATCGATGGAAAGGATGAATGATCCCGAAGTATTGATGTGACTGATCCAGTCCAGGTAAATACCCGAGACAGGACGGTTCATTCCGGAACCGAAAATGGCATCCACCCAGATCTCGCGCGAATCACCAGCTGGTAAATCGGTTAGAACGTTCACCTCGTGAAAAACGGATGGATGGCACTCCTTCAAGCGCTCCAGGTTGGTCAACATTTCCGCCGAACATCCATCGGTAGCAGAAAGTGCATAGGCAAAGATGTTTGCACCACGATCGGCCAGCAAACGGGCTATCGCCAATCCGTCTCCCCCGTTGTTTCCCGGACCGCAAAAAACGCGAAAGGTTTGTGACGGAGCGAATCGTTCGAAAATCGCACGCACCACGGCGAGCGAAGCACGCTCCATCAAGTCCATGGAGGTAATCTGATCATGTTCGATCGTGAACTGATCCAAGGCTCGCATAGCGGCAGCCGATAGCACATGTTTCATAGGCAGGCAGTTCAGGCGGGCAACAGTTCCACCCGATGACCCAAGGGTTCCAGGTGTGACTTCAGATGTGATCCGTCTCCGTGAAGTGTAAATATCGTGGATGCTCCGGATTCTTGTATGACACGAATCAGGTCGTTCCAGTCGGCATGATCAGATACTGACAGCACGCGGTCGCAGCGGTAGTAGGATTGCTTCCAACCGGTAGCGAAAACTTTCAACCCGTGACTCATTCGTTCAAAACGACGAAAAACGGAGGGCGGCAGGATCAATACCGCCTGATAATCCCGCATGAATGCCGTTCTGGAATAGGGCAACCAATCTCCTAAGCTAACCCCCATCTCTTCGTATGTACGGTGGAAAGGCACGATCTGGGGATGCACGTGTATAGTCCGGTAAGGGGCTGTATCATGGATCAGTCGTGTAATTCGCTGGGCCTTCCCGAGGGCGTAAGCGCCGATAATCAACGGAAGAGGCTCGGCAGCCAGTTCTTGAATGGCTGCCGATGGATTTGGATGCAGGTGTTCGGGAAAAGCGAACGTCGATTCGGTAATCAAGTAATCACAAGGGACCGGATGATAAGGCTCACACGTAGGATCAGGTTGCACCTTGAAGTCACCGGTATAGAGGTACCGCTTGCCATCATACTCCATCAAGATCTGGGCACTGCCCAGCATATGCCCTGCGGGAAAAAAGGTTACCGTCACATCGCCCATGTGAAAAGGTTGAGTGAACTGCACTTCCTTGAACGAAGACTTAAGCGTCGAACCGTAGCGTTGATTCATCAATTCCCACGTAGGGCGCGTAGTATACACGGTATCATGACCGGAAATCGCGTGGTCGCCGTGAGCGTGCGATACCAGGGCCACCGCACTACGGCGCGAGGGATCTATGGAAAAACCATGACGCAGTGCGTGAAGTCCTATTCGATCGTAGTGAAGCAATCCGGCGATTTCCTTCATGACAGTTGGAATCAGGCCGAAGCCATCTTATCCCGGGAATGCTCCATGATAGCATCGAAGATGTGTAATACTTGAGGAAGAAGGGCGTCGTTCTCATCGTTCCGAACTACGAACTGGGAACGTTTTATTTTCTCCTCTTCTGGCCATTGATGCTCCATGACCCGACGGATTTCAGAAACCGGTCGGTTATCGCGTTGCCGGACGCGCTGGATTCGCAGTTCGGCAGGTGCTACAACGGTAATGACGAAATCACAATCCTTGTGGGTTCCTGATTCGAAAAGTATAGCGGCTTCCTTGA
>CAYWDY010000222.1:0-1858 GCA_964455985.1 uncultured Flavobacteriales bacterium | reverse complement strand
GGTGTTGAGCCAGCCATTCTTTGAAATCTTTCCGGACCAATGGATGTACCAGTTTGTTCAGCACCTTGAGTTTCTCCGCATCCTCAAAAACCAGTTGAGCCAGTTTCTTCCGATCCAGGCGGCCCTTGGCATCGAGAATATCCGTTCCGAATTCAGTCCGTACGCGTTCAAGTAAATCCGGATAACGGTCATAGAGAGAGCGAGCTGCTGAATCAGCATCATACACCGGAATGCCCAGCTGTCGGAAAATCCGGCTTACCACCGACTTTCCACTTCCGATTCCTCCCGTTATACCGACAATGATCATTTCTTCTTCAACATATATTCCACCTCCATAGGCTCCATCAACACAGAACGGATCGTCCCGGGCTTTGATACCAGTTTCAAGGGAAGAAAATTAAGCCTGGCATTGGGTAACATGCCGGCATTGACCACCACGTCAAACTGATCGGAGGTGATGGATGAATAATTGGACAAGCCGACTTGATACCGGATCCTTACCTTATCGGGAAAAGTACGTAGGGTGTAGCCGTCAGGCACATCCATCGGATGTATGTCAACTGTCTGCTGGCCTTCGGTGAATTTCTCCACGGGCAAATGCAGGTGAACGGTAGCAGGCTCCACCTCCACCAGCGGTAGCTGCTGCATGGCGATGTGTTGATCCACGCTGGCATTGACACCGTTCAACACTAACGGAACGGTCTTGATGGATCGAATTTTACGGATGGCGGAAGGCGGTCCGCTGATGGTCACGCTGTCCGGAATAGTGAACGGGGCTTTGACCGTATCAAACTGGGGTACGAGCGAAAAAGAAAGATCAGGCCGAACCGGTACACGTTTGGAAACCTGATCCATGAACATCAGCAACACGGTGTCCGGACTGAATCCGGTGATCTCGACATCTTCTCCCAATTGCCGTTTGAAATCAGGAAGAAACTTACGGGTTGGAATGGCCAAGGCATCCGAAAAGGGACCTGATGAACGCATGGCCGAGGAAACGTCGATGGAGATGGAATCCTTCTTACCGATGAGATAATAGGAAAGGATACTGAATCCGCTGGTCGAAAGGTTAAGCGTGATGGACTGTGGCAGCTCGTTGACAACGACCTTCTTTTTGGGAAGATGCTTGAACGAAACGGGAAAGGTGATGGATGCCGGGTAATTGTTAGATAGCGAAAGCAAGATCCAAAAGACAACGGCAATCATCAAACAGACCAAAAAGACCGACACTTGCTTATTGAACCGCATCGGCGGCAAGCCGGAAGAGTCGCTGCGTGGTGTCTGGTCTATCACGGTTGATTTGTTTACGGATGGCAGTCACGAGGGACTACCCCCCTGATGGAAGCGAAGATCAGCCCAAAGCCTTGGTAGCCTCTGCGGAAACTGCTGATTTCTCAATGCGAACCCGAACATTGCTGTCGATCTCGAGGAGAAAAGTCTTGTCGGCCACTTCCACGATCTTACCGTGGATACCGCCGATGGTCACCACCTTGGTTCCTTTTTCAAGCGTATTACGAAATTGCTGTTCCGCCTTCTGCTTTTTCACTTGCGGACGGATCATGAAGAAGTAAAATACGACAATGACAGCCAAGAGGAAAAGCATTTGGATCATGCCGCCGCCTTGGGCTTGCTGTTGCAGAAGAATGGTCAATAGATTCATGGAGTTTGGAAGATTGGTTTATTATTTGGGTTTCACTTCGCCGGTAATGACCAACGTCGCGGTATTGGGAATCGTATTGGACATGATGGAAATGGTCTTGTGGACCATTCCTACTTTCCCTTCGCTGTTGAAGGTGACCGAAATATACGCATCCTTTCCGGGCGGACCATGATCTTTGGGCCATTCGGGAACTGTGCA
>CAYWDY010000221.1:1359-4162 GCA_964455985.1 uncultured Flavobacteriales bacterium | reverse complement strand
CCCTCTGTGGCATCGAACTGAAAAAGATTCCGGGCAGCTGGATTCAAGTCAATCCGGATTCCCTCTGCATCCAGTACATAGTAGGGAATTATTCCTGATTGGAGTAGCTGATTAGCAGCTAAATCGTGCAGCGCAGATGGTTTTCCCATTCCACCGGTTTCTTCCATTCTTGTTATCCGACGATCCTCATCGGCAATCTCCACTAATATAGCGCATTTTTATGGATGTCAAGCCAGATTCCCAGCCTTTCGTTGTAAATTAGGGGTAGGGGGTAATGAACTATCGCCTCTCCGTCCCTGAATCTTCTAAATCCACCTGAGCTGTGACAAATTTATCCTTCTTCAAAGCCTGTTGGTCCAACGAATTGGCCTCTACCGTAGCACTGTTGGAATCATTGCCTTCCGATCGCATGGATTACCGACCACATCCGGTCAACCGGTCGGCCTATGAAATCGTAGAGCACTTGCTCGGACATGTGGTTGACTTGGATGTGATTCTCCAAAAATCCTCCTGCGATGAGACGCTTACCTATCGCTTCGACACTCCTGCTGATGCTGCCAAACGGTATGTTGAACTGGCCGCCGTTGTTTCTCAAACCTTGGAAACACTGAATGATGAGAAATGGACGAATGAAGCTGTGGAGCTGACTGTAGCTGGCAGTCCGTTGGTAACGCTTCCACGCATGCAGATGATGTGGTTTTTCTTTTTCGATATCATCCATCACCGCGGTCAACTCTCCTCGTATGTACGACCCATGGGAGGGAAGAATCCCGCTATCTACGGCTACAGCGCCGATACGATATGATAGCGACTAGATCAATTTGTTGATATCACGGCATTGCGGGACTGACATTTATTGAACCCGTTTGTTACTAGTGTGTATTTTCGACGCATGAAAACGGATTCTACCTACTTGCGAAGTCCAATCAATGCAATGGTGATCGTCGCTGCCTTGGGGTATTTCGTGGATATCTACGATTTGATTCTTTTCAATATCGTCAAAAAGGAATCGCTGGAATTCCTTCGGATGGCTGGCGACTCCTTCCACGACAACGAGATTTTCCTTTTTAATTGTCAAATGGCAGGCATGCTGATAGGAGGATTGATTTGGGGAGTGCTGGGCGACAAACGTGGTCGATTGTCTGTACTGTTTGGATCGATCTTGCTCTACTCCTTAGCGAATATCGTGAACGCATTTGTTACTACAGTTCCCCAGTATGCATCCGTTCGCTTCTTAGCCGGTTTGGGCTTGGCCGGTGAGTTGGGTGCAGGAATAACCTTAGTCGTTGAATCCATGTCCAAGGAAACCAGAGGTTATGGGACTATGCTTATCGTAACCTTTGGTGCGCTCGGTGCCGTCTTCGCTTATCTGGTAGGGAAGGAGGGAGGAGATCTCGCCCTGCTGGTGAACAGTCAATTCGGCACACACTTGGTTAACTGGCAGATGTCTTACATCGTCGGTGGCGCCATGGGAATATGTTTGCTCTTCTTGCGTATGGGGACGTTTGAATCGAGGATGTTCCAGTCTGTCAAGGAATCCTCTGTGCAACGGGGTAATCTTATGATATTGTTCCGAAATCGGTATCTCTTGCGTCGTTACATCAACTGCATCCTGATCGGATTGCCCGTATGGTACATTGTAGGTATACTCATCGCGCTTTGCATTCCGATTACTGCCGAGATGGGTTTGACGGACATCAATACCGGAACAGCGATTCTCTTCACCTACATTGGATTGTCTGCCGGAGATTTATTGAGCGGTATGTTGAGTCAATTACTTCGCTCCCGTAAGCGGATAGTGATAGCATTCATCACCTTCTCTTGCATCTTGACCATGTTTTTTCTGTTACCTATTTCTACCGCCTCCAATTGGTTTTATTTCATTTGCTTCTTACTCGGTGCAGCAACCGGGTATTGGGCCTTGTTCATCACCATGGCGGCCGAGCTCTTCGGAACCAACATTCGTTCCACGGTGACGAATACGGTGCCTAACTTTGTACGGGGTTCGGTCATTCCGTTGACTACCTCCTACAAAATGCTGGCTGATCTGTTCGAAGGACACTTGGCCTACCCCAAAGTCCTCTCAGCTGCTATCGTTGGGATCGTAACCTATGTGCTGGCCTTTCGTGCTATTATCGCACTCCAAGAGTCCTATCACCGGGATCTGAATTACTCCGAATCAGATTCATAATCTTTTACCATTCGGTCCAATACATGGTACGAGATGCCCGTTAATTGAAGGTCCTTAAATCAAACGTATGGTAACCTTAGTCCTGGGCGCCTCCGACAATCCGGAACGCTATTCTAACCAAGCTATTCGTGCATTGAGAAGTCACGGACATGAGGTTCTGGCTGTAGGTCGCCGACAATCCCGTGTGGAGGATGTCGAGATAAATACGGGACAACCGATTTTCTCCGGCGTTCATACTATTACACTTTATTTGGCTGCATCTCATCAACAGGCGCTCCACGACTACATCTTGTCGTTGCATCCCAAGCGCATTATTTTCAATCCCGGTGCTGAGAATCCGGCACTGGCTTCACTCGCCGCTGCACAAGGCATCGATTGTCAGGACGCGTGCACGTTGGTGCTACTGGCAACGGGGCAGTATGGCCCGGCCAAGGCATAAAAAAAGCCGCCTTTGTTGGGGCGGCTTTTGATGAAGTAGGTTTCGATCAGGATTTCTTTTCCTCGATGCGGGCTTTCTTACCGAAGATGCTGCGGAGGTAGAAAATACGTGAGCGACGTACGATACCACGCTTGTCCAATACGATTTTGTCAATCTTGGGAGAGAACAAAGGG
>CAYWDY010000221.1:0-1349 GCA_964455985.1 uncultured Flavobacteriales bacterium | reverse complement strand
AACACCAACACCATTGGAGATCTTACGCACCGTAAACGTCTGGGTCATACCCGAACCTTTACGCTGTAAGACAACACCTTGGTATTGCTGGATACGCTCCTTGCTGCCCTCGATGATTTTATAATATACCGTCACCGTGTCACCTGCCTTAAAGGAAGGATGCTCGCGCTTTTCAACGGAGTTTTCAGAAGCTAATTTGATCAAGTCCATGGTAATCAGGGTTTTGCGATTCAGTTGCCCGAAATCGGACTGCAAATATAGGCTTTTTAAGAGAAAAACAAGTGGCCTCCGTAAAAAAAGCTGATTAGGCTTCTGTGCTGCCAAGTCCGGGACGTCTCTCTTTTGTCCTCTCCACCGCCTGCTGATGCCTCCATTTATCGATTTCCGGCGTATTTCCGGAAAGCAGGATATCGGGAACTTTAAAACCCCGGAAATCAGCCGGACGGGTATATACCGGCGGGGCAACCAAATCATCCTGGAAAGAATCGGATAGGGCAGAAGTCTCGTCGCCAATGGCACCTGGCAATAATCGGATAACCGCATCACAAATCAGGGCGGCAGCCAATTCTCCTCCCGATAGGACATAATTACCAACGGACAATTCCAAGTCGATGAAATGCTCCCGGATTCGTTCGTCAATACCCTTGTAATGGCCGCATAAGAGAATCACATTTTTCAACAAGGACAATCGATTGGCGGTCGGCTGGTCAAAGAGCTGTCCGTCCGGACTCATATAGATGACAGCATCGTAGTTTCTCTCGGCCTTCAAGGCTTCAAGGCATTTGACTACCGGCTCGATCATCATTACCATGCCGGCACCGCCTCCATACGGGTAATCGTCTACCGTCCGATGACGGTCAGTCGTGTAGTCACGAAGATTATGGATATGGATCTCGGCTAATCCCTTTTTAACGGCACGCTGAACGATAGAGTGGGAGAAAGGGCTCTCTAATAATCCCGGAACCACGGTAAGTATATCGAAACGCATGACGACCTTTGCCCCAAAGGTAATTCAATCCGTCCAGATTGAAACCTTGCTACCCGTTTCCCTGTAACGAGATGTCCGCATGAAATCCATTACCCTTGGCATACTCCGGGAGGGCAAGGTCCCCCGTGACCGACGAGGTCCCTTTACCCCGGATCAATGCCGACAACTGTTGGCGGACTTCCCGCATATCCAAATCTTGGTACAGCCCAGCCCCTGGCGAGCATTTACGGACGAAGAGTACCGTGCCGCCGGTATTACCCTGGCAGAAGACCTGTCATCCTGCGATATTCTCTTAGGGATCAAGGAAGTTCCCAAGCCTGACTTGCTGGAAGGTAAGACCTACTTCTTTTTCTCTCATACC
>CAYWDY010000220.1:0-4163 GCA_964455985.1 uncultured Flavobacteriales bacterium | reverse complement strand
ATGCGCCTAAATCTGAAGCGGAAGAGTTTTGAACTTTGGCGCAAGCGTGTCAACTGGCACTTGGACATGATCAAGCGTACGATACAAGGCGAACCTGACCGGACAAAAAAAATGGCGTTGAAGTATTACGGCAAAGTGATGCCGTTGGTTTATTCGCAGGATCCGTTTGGAATTTTCACGTTGATTCGTAAGTCCATCAGCTTCTTTGCCGGATTATTCCGTCCCTTTTACCGCAGCGGCGGAAAGGCAAGTCAGCGCGTTGTTGTACACAAGTCGTGTGCCCTTGCTGCACAAACCTTCATGCTTTCCATCGCAGCCGAAGGATTCCACAGCTGCCCGATGGAAGGATTTGATGAAGTCCGGGTGCGTAAAGCCCTGGGCCTGCCCCGTGGAGCGGAGATAAACATGATCATCTCCGTAGGCAAAGGGACTGAGGCGGGAATTTGGGGCCCTCGTTACCGGGTGCCGAACGAGGAAGTCATTTTTGTCCGGTAATTATTCATCCGAAGCATTGTCCCACTCGATTTCTTCCGCCTTACGTGACTGACGGATGATGCCCAGCTTCAGTTGACGACGGTAATCGTCTTGCAGCCATTTGACATAGCTCTCCGAAGTTTTTTTCAGGCAACGGCAATATACCCTGATCCGGAAATCTATTTCTTCCTTCAGTAAATCGGCCAAAGCCAGAGCGCCAATACTGTCGCTGCTGTTTTCAATACACATGCCGATCTGCTGTTGCATCGACTTTTCGATGACCAGTTTCGGACGTTGGAAATCGCGAAGCGCGTTCAGGTATTCCTCCTTAACATCAAAATCGATGGGGGAAGATTTCGCGAAACGATCCCGCAACTCCTGAGGCATTTCGTATTTATAGTTCCGCTCGATTTCTTCGTCGGAGAGAATGCTGGCCAGGTAGAGCTCCGGTGCATGGAAGATGCTGTGCCAGTCAATGGGAGCATCCCAAAGGCCGAACCGATTCAGGTTGTTGCCCAAGTCCACGATGGTGAACTCTTTTTTGTTTTTCAGAATACGAGAACCGCGGCCGATCATTTGAAAATAAAGGGTCAGCGATCGGGTAGCGCGATTCAGGATGATGCACTCCACAGTGGGTTCGTCGAAACCTGTTGTCAGAATACTCACTGACGTAAGAATCGCGTCCGGGGTTTCATGAAACCAGTCCAGGATCTCTTTTCTCTCCCGAGGACTGTGCTTATGGTCCAGGTGTTTGATCGGCAGTCCGGCATCGAGAAAAGTGGCGTATACATACTGGGATGTTGCAATACCGTTATTGAAGATCAGCGTCTTTTTGCCTAGGCATTTTTCGCGATAGGCATTCAGCAGCTTATCCTGCATCGCGATGTTGTTGTACAATCGCTCCGAGGAGCTGACGGTATAGTCTCCGTTGGATCCGATTTTCAACGAGGTGAGTCCGACGTGATAATGCCAGGTGGTGGCTTTGGCCAAGTAGCCTTTTTCAATCAAGGTGCCGATCGATTCCCCGACGATGAGGTCGTCGTAGGTATCGCACATGCGGATATTGATGTTGGAACTTAGCGGCGTAGCCGTTACGCCAAGGAGTACGCCTTTTTCATAAAACTTCAGCAGCTTACCGAAGGAATTGTAATGCGCCTCATCGATGATAAGCAACCCGATATTGTCCAAGTCGAGAATCTGGTCGCGAAGCCGGTTGTTGAGTGTTTCAACCATGGCGACGTAACACATCCAGTCGTTGGGTACCGGCAATTGCTTAACGGCACTGTTGATCACCATGTTCTTGACGCCGAATTCCTCGAGCATTCGTGAAGTCTGCCCGCATAATTCAATCCGGTGTGTCAGGATCATTACCTTTTTACCGGTCAAGGCGATGTAACGCCGGGTGATTTCTGAGAAGATGACAGTCTTTCCACCTCCGGTCGGGAGCTGATAGAGGAGGTTATAACGGGTCGGATGATTTTCCAGTCGACGGAATATTTCGTCGATAGCTTTCGTCTGGTAATCATACAGCGTCTTACCGACGCTTTCCGGTGTAGTAGGAATCACGATGAAGAAGGGTGACTTGCAAAGGTACGAAGGAAAAGTGAAACATCTGGCGCATAAATGGCAGGATATGGATCTATGGATTCATGATACGATGAATTTCAGTCGTTTTTTACCATTTGATTCAATGACTGCTATCTTTATGACATGATCTTCCGACGAATCCTTATGATTACGCTGTGTATCTTTTCGGCTTGCTTCGTGTACGGTCGAACCCAGCGAGTTCTTTTTTTGGGTAACAGTTACACTTCGGTGAACAACTTACCTCAACTGGTGGTAGATGTGGCCTCATCCGTCGGCGACACCGTGATAATCGACAGTTATACAGCAGGTGGATATACCTTTCAGAATCATTTCGGGGACCAAGCGTCCTTGGCCAAAATAGCAGCCGGTCCTTGGGATGTCGTTGTACTGCAAGAACAAAGCCAGCGGCCTTCGTTTCCGATAGCTCAAGTCGAGCAAGAGGTCTTTCCGTACGCACGAGGATTGGACAGCATTATTCATGCGCAATGGCCTTGTGCCTTGACCTTGTTTTACATGACGTGGGGCAGGAAAGACGGAGACGCTACAAACTGTGCCGTCTGGCCGCCGATCTGTACGTATGAGGGGATGGACAGCCTGTTGAACCTGCGCTATCGGATGATGGCGGACAGCAATGCAGCCGGAGTTTCTCCGGTTGGAGCGGTGTGGAGACAACTACGGCAAGTACAGCCGTTGTTGGAACTGTATCAGTCGGACGGCAGCCATCCGTCGTTGGCAGGCAGTTATGCCGCAGCGTGCAGTTTTTATGCCACGATATTTCGGAAAGACCCGGCGCAGATCTCGTTTGACGCTGGTCTTGCTTCGACTGACGCACAGTTTATACGCGATGTGACGAAGGATATAGTATATGACAGCCTGATACAATGGAACATCGGGCGGTACGATCCCAGGGCTTCGGTAACGTTTTCGGTTACTCCTCCCTATACCGTCTCTTTTACGAATACCTCTCAATACGCGGATACGTATTATTGGAATTTCGGGGATGGAACGGTGTCCACGGATATGAATCCTGTACATACGTATGCCGACAGCGGAACGTATATCGTCACCTTGATACCATCACGTTGTTCTTATGCAGACCTGTTGTTTATTACGGTATCCACCACTGCGCTCATCGGAGTGCCTGAAATCGAAGGCCAGTCAGATTGGACAGTTTTTCCAAATCCCGTGAGTGACCGAGGGATACTGAGGTGTCAACGGCCGATTGGTTCGTACCGGGTTTTATGGATGGATGCGATGGGCAGAAAAGTGCGGGAAGAACAAGGAGATGGAAGGGGAGAGATGACCATCGATACCGAGGGATTGACCAACGGCGTTTATCGGCTAGTCATACTTGAGGAGGGCCAAAGGGCAGTGGCGTTGAATCTACTGATTAACAAGTAGGGTTATCGGTGGCAGTTTAATGGCTTTCGTCCTCTTGCGGACATCCACACGCAGACTCAGAAGTTATAGTATGCTACAACTCCATGTGGTTTCAACCTACGTTGACTCAACACGCATTTTTCTGTCATTTTAATCGTCGCTCTAGTTAGCACGAACACACTCAATTCCCCACTCTTCCTGTTTTCCTAAAAATAACTTCCCGAAAAAGCGAGAACAACAGGCCTTCCCAAAATCCTTTGTTTACCTTGTTCTCATGGAATTCAATATTTACAAGGAAGCCTCAATTTGGCGTGATGCACGGTTGAAAAGGTCTATTGGCTTTATTCGTGTTTTAGCCTGGATAATGATCGTACTTTCCGTCAACTGGATGGTACTGACTATTATGGAGAACTTGTGGATGCTGACTTGGGCTACGTGTGCCAACACTATTGTTGGAATACTCATTTTGTGGTTGCTGAAGCGGGAGCGGCTGTCGAACGCTAAATTCCTTTTGGTACTGACGGCCGGATTCTATTACCTGATTGCTACTGTTTTCGCTTCTGGGTATGGGGTAGATCAAGGAACAGCTCACTTCGGATTCATCTTTATGGCGCTGGCTTCATCGTATTTGTTGCATGATCACAGACCATATAACATTCTTTTTTCCTCTGTATTTCTGATATTGTTTTATTTGTATCATTTCGGTCATGCTCCTATTTTTC
>CAYWDY010000219.1:1296-4199 GCA_964455985.1 uncultured Flavobacteriales bacterium | reverse complement strand
AGGCGGCTAATTTTCCTTTCTGTACTATAGAACCCAACGTAGGTGTCATCACGGTCCCTGACGACCGCTTGAACCGATTGGAGGAGTTGGTAAAGCCTCAGCGCGTGGTGCCTACGACGATTGAGATTGTCGATATCGCCGGACTGGTGAAAGGAGCTTCGAAAGGAGAAGGACTTGGCAACCAATTCTTGAGTAACATCCGGGAGTGCGATGCCATCATCCACGTCATCCGTTGCTTCGACGATCCTAACGTAGTTCATGTGGACGGAAACGTGAATCCCGTGCGTGACAAAGAAACCATCGATACCGAATTGCAGCTGAAGGACCTGGAAAGCGTCGAGAAGAAAATCGCACGCATCGAGAAAGTGGCGAAGTCAGGCAATGATAAGGAAGCCGCCAAATGCTTGGAAGCCTTGAAAGTATTCAAGCATCACCTGGAACAAGGAAAGCCGGCGCGTTCCACTCCGGTGCCTGCGGAGGACTTTCGCCACGTAGCCGATATCTTCCTGTTGACCGCCAAGCCGGTGTTGTATGTCTGTAATGTGGATCAGGGATCCGTGGTATCTGGTAACGTATTCGTCGATAAACTTAAAGCGGCCGTCAGCGAGGAGAATGCCGAAGTGCTGGTGATTGCCGCAGCCATCGAAGCGGAAATCGCCCAGCTCGACTCCTACGAAGACCGCGCTGTCTTTTTGCAGGACTTGGGACTTTCAGAATCGGGTGTTTCCCAGCTGATCAAAGCTGCCTATCGCTTGCTGAACCTTCAAACCTATTTCACCGCCGGGGAGAAAGAGGTTCGTGCTTGGACCATCACCCGGGGCATGTTGGCTCCTGCCGCTGCCGGTGTAATCCATTCTGATTTTGAAAAAGGATTCATACGCGCGGAGGTGATCCGTTTCGATGATTTCGTTCGCTTGGGCTCTGAATCTGCCTGTCGGGATAACGGTAAGTTGAGCGTGGAAGGGAAGGAGTACTTGGTAGGCGACGGGGACATCATGCATTTCCGTTTCAACGTCTGATCCGTCGCCGATGTCTGTCACCCTCCTTCTGCTGGCAGCGACTTCCATAGTCTCCCTCATTGCTTTTTCCAACCGCGTATGGATTGAAAAATTAGTTTTCAATCCCTACATCATTGAGCAACGTGGTCAGTGGTATCGCTTCCTGACCAGCGGTATGATCCATGCAGATATGCTGCATCTTCTGATCAATATGCTGGTGCTATATAGCTTCGGGGGCATGACCGAGTATTACTACGCCATGGTCTTCGGTGAGCAGTCCACGTATTATTTCCTGTGTCTTTATTTGGGCGGAATGGCCATTGCCGTTCTTCCTTCCTTAAATAAGCACAGAAGCAATCCCGGCTACAACGCCTTGGGAGCATCGGGAGCTGTATCCGCTGTGGTGTTCTCTTTCATATTCTTTGAACCGCTGGAAAAGATCTGTCTGTACGGAATCCTTTGCTTGCCCGGTATATTATTTGGTGCCGCTTACCTGATTTATTGTGTATATAGCGCCCGGAAAGACCGGGGCAGGGTGAACCACGATGCCCATTTCTGGGGTGCACTATACGGCATTTTCTTTACAGCCGTGATGAAGCCCACGTTAGTGATGGCGTTTTTTCAGAAGCTGATCTATTTCCGCCATGCCATCTGAGATGAGGAAAGCCATATTTCTGGATCGCGACGGGGTCATCAACCAGGAGCGCGGTCAACATACCTGGCTGTTGGAGGATTTTAAAATCAACCCGGGTGTTGTCGAGGCGCTTACCTCTTTTCAGTCCGCCGGGTTTTTATTGATCGTCATCAGCAACCAAAGCGGTATCGCTCGTGGCCTGTATGAGCTTAAGGATGTGGAATTCCTGCATGCGCACCTGTCGCGTTACCTGGCCAACCACGGGATTCGGCTTGCCGAAATCTATTATTGTCCGCATCATCCTTCTCAAAGCCGCTGTCTTTGCCGCAAACCCGATTCTCTGATGATTGAAAAAGCCCTGGCGCGCTTCGGCATAGATCCGAAGCAGTCGTGGCTGATCGGAGATGCCGAGCGGGATGTGGAGGCCGGAAACAAGGCAGGTGTAAAGTCGATTCGGATAACACCCAATGAATCCTTGTTGACAGTGTTGCCTGTCATCCTGAAGTAAAGGCGTTGTTAAAACCGCATCGTTGATTTCTTTTTCGCTACGGTGAAGTACCTCCTGTCGAGGACTGTATTTTTACAGGTACGACTATGGAACAGTTTCTGAATTATAACGGCAATATCATACCGGCCGATCAGCCGCTGTTCACCGCTGCCAACCGGGCTTTTCGTTACGGCGATGCAGTTTTCGAAACTATCCGTCTGATGCACGGAGAGATTCTTTTTTTCGAGAATCATCTGCAGCGCCTTCAATCATCGATGTCACTCTTAGGCATGCAGCAACATCCCGAGTTGACCTTCCATCGCCTTTACCTGGCTATCCGACATTTGGATCAGGCCAATCAGTTGGGAGGAAACGGAAGGATCCGTTTGCAGGTGTTCCGTAATGACGGCGGGTTGTACACGCCGCAGAGCAACGAGGTCTCTTACCTGATCGAAGCGGCACCTGTGAAGCAGAAAGATTATCAGCTTAACGAGACCGGACTTAAGATCGAGTTGTATACGGAAATCAAAAAGCCGTTGAGCAGGCTGTCCAATTTAAAGTCATCGAATGCGCTTTACTATGTAATGGCCGGATTACACAAGCGCCAGTTAGGCATTGATGATTGCTTGGTATTGAATACACACGATCGTATCGCGGAGGCGATCAGTTCCAATATTTTTCTGGTGAAGGGTCATCAGGTGATCACACCTTCGTTGGAGGAAGCCTGCGTAGCCGGTGTCATGCGCGATGCCATCATGGAAAATGTCCGTGAACAGGGCTTGGA
>CAYWDY010000219.1:0-1256 GCA_964455985.1 uncultured Flavobacteriales bacterium | reverse complement strand
CTTGAGCAACCTGTCACGGTGGAAGACTTGTTAGCCGCGGACGAGATATTTCTGTCGGATGTCATCCACGGAATTCGATGGGTAGGCGCATTCCGGAACAAACGCTATTTCAATACCTACTCCAAACAGTTGCTCAGGCAACTGCAACAAAAAAAGGTCTGACATCGTCAGACCTTTTTTTTGAGTCCAAGGACTCCGAATTACTTGATGTATTTCTCTAGGGAAGTGCTCATGTCGTTGGCAGCGGTCATGTTCTTCTCCATGGAGCTCTTGATTTCGTTGTAAGAGTTCGTCCACGTGTCCCACTTGGCTTGAGCTTCGGTATAACGGGTATTGAAATCAGCCAGACCTTGGGTGGCTTGCTCAGGCGTAATCTCGCCTTTGCTGATTTTGTCCATCCACTGGGTGTATTCAGCCGTGGTTTGGTCGAAGGTGGATTTGTACTGACTCCATTCCTGGTTGATTTGTTCCAGTTTGCCGGCATCTTCCGTTGCGGTCTGGGCCAATTGCTGAAGCGAGGTCTTGGTGTTGTTGTCTTTGATCTTGTCGATCGAAGAGAGCAGCTCGTTCTGCTTGGTCGAGAATTCTTTCGCGCTGGTGGTCATGCTGGAAAGTTCAGTGCCCCAGGTGTTCCACTGCTCACCCATGGCCGTCCAGTTGGACCCGAACGTGGTGATTTCGCCCATGGTTTTCTCGTCGATTTTTTTCGTGCAAGAGCTCAACATCAAGGCTCCGGCCAGTGCAAACGCAGTTAAAAGATTGTTTTTCATAGTAGATAGGGTTTTTGGTTACATCGAAATTACCCTGTCCTGTAAGATTCACTCTGGGATACATCCAAAAGTTTTGAACACGGTTATTTGCTTTTTGAATCCGGAAAAATCGTTCGGATATAGTCGATTTTTGAAGAAATACCTTCTTTTTTAGGAAAGACTCCCTGCTGGGCAACCCGCACATCCTCGATGGAATAGAAGGCATTGGGGTCATGCCTATGAATCAATTCAAGGGCGACAGGCATGTCTTTACGTTTGAGAATAGTGAAAATGATCTTTACCGGTCCCTTGCTGCCGGCTCCGTCGAGAATGGTGATTCCAAAGCCAGCTGACATCAGGGCCTGTGCCAGACGGGAGGCATCACCCGGAATGATGATACGGATGACCTGGGTACCCAGGGCCAGCAAGCGCTCGATGCGAAGCCCTACATACGTGCCCATGGCGAAGCCGCCGGCAAATCCGATGTAGCATAGGGGATTGTCTAAG
>CAYWDY010000218.1:2683-4300 GCA_964455985.1 uncultured Flavobacteriales bacterium | reverse complement strand
GAGGAAATTCATCATCACCACCCAATATTCCTGGTTGGTGGGAAAGCTGGACCAGAGCACTTTCGATCCGTGTTCTCCTGCATCGCTGGGGATGTACTGTACACGAAGGACAGAGCCGTTGATCTCGGTCAGAGTTTTGACGGATTCCGATTCGGCACGCGAAGAGATGACAAGCAACGGCTTGGCAAAACCTTTCATGCCCTTTTTGAGGAAGTTCGGGTCGGAGAAGTATTCACCCGGGCTGAAGGCGATGACCGCTAAGACCTTGGGGTTGTTGTTGGATAACGTAAGAGCCAATGTGGCGGAATAAGAACTTCCGAGCACGATGATCTGCTTGTGGTATTTGTCGAACAGATAATCAATGGCTGCCTGCACATCTTGAGCAGCGTCATCGAAAGTAGGCTTAAGTCCTGCCTTGGCTGCAGAATCGGCCGTCTGATTTCGGATGCCGTTCACTTCATCGCCGACCCGTTGATCGATGGCCAGGCAGTTGAATCCGAACTTGTTCAGCTTCAGAGCCGTCTCGGCGTACTCGCCGCGGCTGAAACGGTTTTGGTGGCAGAGCAATACGACCGGTAAATCATCGCTGACGGGATACCATTCAGCGGTAACGGGCAAGCCGTCTTTGGCCGGAAACCGGACTGTCAATTGACCGGAAGCGTCAGTCAAGGTCATGGTGGCGAGAAAAAGGCAGAAAAGCCAGATTGTCCTTTTCATGGTCGAAACAAAAATAGGGAAAAAAGGAGTCATCCGCCGTGCGTTTTGCCCGTTCCAATAAAGTCACTGATCATCCGTTGAGTAGTAACATAACGGTGTTAACAAGTAGAAGTCTCACCGGACTAGTGCCCGCCGGCATCGGGTAACTTTGTTAGCTACCAAGAAACCGCACCTATGTTACCAGGTATCATCCTTCAGATTCAACAAGTAGCCGACACACTGGCGCACACCCCTGCAGTTATTGAACCCGCTCAGGAGAAATCAATTACCCTTTGGGAAATGGCCGAAAAAGGCGGTCCGATCCTGATTCCGATCGCTATCCTGTCCATCGCAGCGGTGTACATCTTCTTCGAACGCTATTTTACCATCAAGCGCTTTTCCCAAATTGACACGCGCTTCATGGATCAGATCAAAGACCACGTCCATTCCGGAAATATCGATGCCGCCCGTGCCTTGTGCCGCAACAGCAAAACGCCAGTGGCCCGTATGATCGAGAAAGGCCTGATGCGCTTGGGTAAACCGGTCAAAGAAATCGAAGGCGCCATTGAAAACGTTGGCAAGCTCGAAGTGTATAAGATGGAGAAGAACCTGAATATCCTCGGTTCCATCTCCGGTATTGCTCCAATGTTTGGGTTCTTGGGAACCATCTTCGGTGTAATCAAGATTTTTTACCAGATCGCACTGCAAAACAGTTTGGAGATCAACACCATTTCCGGCGGTCTCTACGTGAAAATGATTTCCAGTGCCGCCGGTCTGCTCGTCGGTATGTTGGCCTATGCGGCTTTCCACTACTTGCAGCACATGATCGACCGCGTCGTCAATAAGATGGAAATCAATGCCGTTGAATTCATCGATCTGTTGGAAGAGCCGGTCAAAGGTTGATCCGGATTAATATACCCC
>CAYWDY010000218.1:0-2673 GCA_964455985.1 uncultured Flavobacteriales bacterium | reverse complement strand
CCTGACATGAACCTCAGAAAAAGAAATAAAGGAGTACACGAAGTCTATTCGGCCTCGCTGAGTGACATCATGTTCTTTCTGCTGCTGTTCTTCCTCATCACGTCCACGATGGCGACACCCAACGTGTTGAAGTTGTTGTTGCCCAGCGCCAAGAGCAGTTCTCAATCGGTAAAGCATCCGCTCATCATTTCCGTGGATGCCGACTTGAATTACGCCATCAACGATACCCCCGTATCTTCCGATCAGTTGGAATCCACGATACAGCAGGTCATCAAGGATCAGCCCGATCCTACCGCCTTGCTGAAAGTCGATAAGACCGTTCAAGTCCAGAATCTCGTCGACTTGCTGGATATCGGAAGCAGATTGAAAATCAAAATGGTGTTGGCCACCCAGACGTCAAAGCAGTAATCCCATGGATGCTCGCATCCGCACACGTTCCCTCTTCCTCACGCTACTGATACACGCCGCACTCGTGATGGTGCTGCTGTTCATCGTGATGACCACGCCGAACCCTCCGTTTCCGGAGATGGGCGGTGGCGGAGGTGTGCTGGTGAACATCGGCTATGTGGATGAAGCGAGCGGTGATGTGCAGCCGATGTCTGAAGAGACAACGACGAATCCTACCGTTGCTGAAGTGACGCCAGCGCCACAGTCGGAGGAAGAGTTCGCGACCCAGGATGTGGAGGAAGCCCCTGTCGTGCAGGAAAACAAATCGGATAAACCGAAGAAGCCTACCGAGCCTAAAGTCAACAAACCGGTTACCACACCTAAAAAACCTGTCGAAGAACCTCGAAAGTCTGATCCCCGTTCCTTGTATCCGGGTAAAACCACGTCCAGTACTTCTCAAGGCACGGCTAAATCCGGAAGCGGTGACCAAGGCGATCCGTTCGGCGATCCTAATTCCAGATATACCGGTAAAGGTGGTATGGGCGGTGGCCAAGGCAACGGCAACGGAACGGGTACAGGCGATGGTGAAGGGCCAGGCATCGGAACCGGCAAAGGCGGAGGAGTCTCCTTCAGCCTCAACGGTCGTAAATGGAACAAGCCGCCTCCCTTGCCCAAAGACAACACCCAGAAAACCGGAAAGGTCGTCGTAGATATCACCGACGATAATAAAGGCACGGTCATCAATGCCATTCCCGGTGGTCGTGGATCGACCACCACAGATTCCTATTTGTTTCAACTGGCCAAAGAGGCCGCGATGAAAGCCAAGTTCGACGAAAACCCTGAAGCGAACGAAATTCAGAAGGGTACCATCACGTTCGTCTTCGTCGTACAATAAACTTTGGCGGAGTGGAATACACCGCTGTACTCGACTATCTCTTTTCCCGTCTTCCGATGTTCCATCGCATCGGTGCCGCTGCCTATAAGGCCGATCTTTCCAATACGTGGGCATTGATGGAACGGCTGGATCATCCCGAAAAATCGTTCCGGTCCGTGCATGTGGCCGGCACCAACGGAAAAGGTTCGACCAGTCATATGCTGGCTGCGATTTTTCAGCAATGCGGTTATAAGACCGGTCTCTATACTTCTCCGCATCTGCTGGATTTCCGGGAACGTATCCGTATCAATGGAGAACAGATTTCCCGCGAAGCAGTCGTTGCGTTTGTCGAGGAACATCGTTCGATGTTCGACGGTTGGATTCCACCAATGTCATTCATCCGGAATTGAGTGTCATCACTAATATCGGTTGGGATCACATGAACCTCTTGGGTGATTCGCTGGAAAAAATCGCCGGAGAAAAGGCAGGCATCATCAAGCCCGGGATTCCCGTGGTCATCGGCGAGCGTTCTTCAATCACCGACCCCGTCTTTGAGTCCACCGCTTCACGCGTGTCATCGCCCATTCGCTTCGCCAGCGATAGCATCCGGGTATCACCTCATACTTCCTCGAGCGATCATCAATCCTTTCGGTTGGTCGATCACGTGGAGCGTGTGATTGAGCTGGATCTCCCCGGGCACTACCAACAGAAAAACCTGGCGACCGTATGGGCTACGCTCTCCTTACTTCGCAGTTCAGGCTGGAATCTGAGTGAGGATGAGGTGCTTTATGCCCTCGCTCGTGTCCGACAAATTACGGGACTGATGGGTCGTTGGCAATCGCTTTCAGCATCTCCTCGGGTGATTGCGGATGTCGGACATAACGTCGATGGGATACGTGAAATCATTTCGCAGATGAAGACCGTACCGCACCGGCATCTGCGTTGGGTGATCGGCATGGTCAGCGACAAAGACGTCAGTGCGGTCCTGAAGTTATTACCGGTCGATGCGACCTATTATTGTTGCGCTCCGGATCTTCCCCGTGCTATGCCGGCGGAGCAACTTGAGCAGGCAGCCCGTACATTCGGATTGTCCACACGTGTGTTTTCTTCCGTAGCCGCTGCCGTTCAATCGGCCATGGCGGATGCCGGCTCTGAAGACCTGGTATTCATTGGAGGAAGTACGTTTGTGGTGGCGGAGGCGCTGCCGCTATTTACCACGTGATCTTGGCGATGTACAGGTCGCCTTGCCGGTAGGCGGGAACAAGAATAGTCCGTGCATCTACCTGCCGGGCGGCTTTGGATACCACCGATACGCGGTCTGATTCCTGAAAAAGTACGTCGGTTTTCACGTTGCCCAGTCCATCCACATTCACAATGAGCACGGATGAGTTGCGCTCGATGAATTTATTGAA
>CAYWDY010000217.1:2715-4322 GCA_964455985.1 uncultured Flavobacteriales bacterium | reverse complement strand
AGCCGAAAGACTTATCGCAAATACTGTAACCAAGATTTGGATACCAGGGTCATTTGTTAATAATGAAACCATCAATATTGGTGGTCAGGTTTTGGATGGAATAACCAGACCTCCTTTATTGGCAGAGGATTATTCTAGAAAATCTAATTTTGAAGTATATATGACCGGTGGAAATGATGATAAAGATAACAAAACTGATGTTAGAAACTTAAAATACTCTGCAGTTCAAGTTGCAAATGGTGCTCCAGCAATATCTACTGGAGGAGATACAGTTGTGGCTGGTAAAGTCTATCCTGAAGACTCGGAAGAGCAAAAGCTAATTAGCAATTATTTTAAAACTGATGTTGGAGATAATGGCCTTCAGGTTGCTCCAGCAATAGAAAATACCCAAACTCATGGTGGCGTTAGTGCGAATGTAAATCTGGAAGGCAGCCTAGAGATGTCTATTGGCAAGGATAATGTCGATAGCAAGAGCATGATTCTTGACACCGCAGGGTCTATAGTTATGTGGCTTGGAAAAGATAAAAATAATAGAAGCATGATTTTTCAATCAGATGGTGATGTTTTAATAAATATTGGAGGAACTTATCCAAAAACAGATAATCCAAACGATATCCCAATTATGAATCCCGGTCGTTTTGATCTAAGGGTAAATGTTGTGGATAAGGGATTTCATGTTGTTTCTAAAGATAATAAGAAATTTGTTAACGGAATTATTGAATCAGATGAGCCACATAGTTCGGATTATATGATCTCAATTAGTAGTGAGGGATTTGTTATTGCTGGTATGAAAGCTGGTGCACCAATGGTAATAAGAAATGATGGACCATTAATGCTCGAAAGCTCTAGTGATAAAGTTATATTAAAAGGAACATCGGTTGAAAAAGTCACATTTGGAAGACCAGCAACTGATGACGGAGAGTCAAGATCTAACTCCTAAAATAACTGCTACTTAATATTCCTATTAAAGAAGGTTAAAGATGTCTGATACGTTACCGGCAATTACTGCAAATTTATTTGGATCTCAAATTCAAAATAGGGAACCACAAGCAAGATATGTTGAGGATCCATGTAATCCAGTTCCAGCTCCAACACTATCTGCAAGTTTGTCAGTTTTATATCCAAAAACTACAAATAATGCCATCCCTGCTATGGGCGGATCTATAATAAAAATATCATTCTCATCTTTAGAAAAAAGCGATAAATATAATAATTATGTAAGAAGATTAAATAATGAATTAGATGGAATAATTTTATCTAAAATAAAACAATTAGAGTCTAAAAATACATCTACAATTAGAAGAGCTATTAATGTTTTTTTGGTTGACTCCATATCAACCTCATCAATAACAGATATTGCCCCAAGCTTATATTTTTCTTCTACAATTGCAAATAAAGAAGATATTGAGCCAAACAGAGAGTATCCAGAGGCAATAGTTAAAAAATCAAAATTTTCTTTTTTACCAATAGAAACAATAAAAGCACTATTGCTGGGAATATCAACAAAAAGCGAGTCCGATGGTAAAATTACATCCAGCACTATTGGTAGCTGGACGGGAATTAGTGGTAGTACTTTTTATGATCTTTATAAAATTTTGGATGTAAAT
>CAYWDY010000217.1:0-2607 GCA_964455985.1 uncultured Flavobacteriales bacterium | reverse complement strand
ACAGTTAATCCATCATTATGTGGCTATTTTACAATAATTGGTAAAAATATTTATTTTAAAATGCCAGATTTTAGTGGATTTGATTCAGCTGGATATGGATCAGATTATCTTGATGGTTCTGGTCTAAATTTATTGTTTCAATTAATTTTTTCAGGAAATCAAAAAAATACTTATTCTATAAAAAATATCTTTATAGAAGAACAGATGCCAATTTTTGCAAATATAACTGATACAATATCAGAATATGATTTAAAGGTACCAAGTGAATTTTCTTTTAAATTCTCATCAAATAACAAGCCAGAATCTATCTATTTGAGTCCAGCAATACCTGGAAATGTAGCAATCAAAGATACAGGATTTCTTGGTATTGGAGGAATTGATGCAGAACAATCAGGATCTTTTATTGAGTTTAATAACTTTCCAAATCCTTTTGTTTCAATTTTTGATAATTCAATTCAGTTAGTAAATACCGCCCAGGGATTAGTTACCTGTAAAAAAATAGATCAGCCATATATAACAACAAATATTATTGCATTAAAGAAAATACAAGAAAAATTTGAAAAAAAATATAATAATAGCCAGGGTAAGCAGGGAATTTTTTGGCCTTACATAAGTCAAATTTATTCTGATGTTAATACCGATAGAGAGCAGTTGTTTAAAGTAGGCTTTCCTTTTGAGCAAGAATTTTTTGAAAAAAATAATGGTCTTGTAAATCAAAGCATAACAACATATGAATATGTTGGCAGCTTATCAAGACAGAATATAATTCTGCATAGGGGTGTTGAGGCAGATACTGCACTAGAACAATATTCTGGATTTAAACAAAATAATAAAAAATATTTTAAAAAAGAATTTATATCAAACTCCACTGGACTTTGTGAAAATCATAGACCAAGAGTATTTACCACTCCAGTAGAATTTATTCCATCAACTTGGATTAAGTCATCAAATATATCCAGTCTAGGTGGTGATGAATATAAGGCTGTATTTAGCAAACAAGATATTTTAAAATTTTATTCCCAATCTGCAACTGACTTAAAGTTTATTGCATATGTTTATGATGGAAAACATCAGTTATCAAAGGTGCAAAACGGATATATAGCCGTACAAAAAGATTCTCCAGAAATATTATCCATTTCTCCAAATGGAACTATAGCTGACTCCAAAATAATTAGCTGTAGTGATACAGGTTTAAATACCGCAACTGAAACAAATAGACTTACCATAACAAGCCCATCAGCACAATCAATTGACGCTATTTCTATAACTAGTAGTGGTCAAACTAAATCATTAATTCTTCAAAAAAATGAATCCTGGTCTATTAGTGGCACCACCGTTACTTTTGATTTACCATGTAATCCGCTAATTACGTCTGGAGAGACAACAATAAAGTTAATAGCAAATAGTATAGAGTCTTCTCCTGTAAAAATATATGTGGCAAATGGTTATATCGTTGTTGATAAGGTAGTTGATGTTGCAGATTTGCCATTGGAAGTATCTGGCGCAGGAAATTTGACAGCAGAAGAGGTTGCTCCAGAGAACATGTTTATTAAGGGGGCATCATCCGGAATTCCAATATCTTATTCTGATTTTAAATCCAAGATAAAAATAAAAAGCAAAAAAAAGGCATTTAAAGAATCAAGAGACATATACCTATATCTTGCATTTGAAAATAAAGATCTTGCAAAAAAGCTGTCTAACTCTATAGTTGAGTCTACTGCTACAAATGGATCACGTATATATATAGCTAGAGATTTTTCATATAAACTTTCAAATTCTCCAGACGCAGATTTTTATAGGGAAAGTAACAAAAACGCTAGTCTGTACCTTCCAGGTAGCCTACACTCGCAAAAGGCCTTAAGTATTTTAACATCTGAGGTAAAGAAGGCCTATCTGGTTATATCATCAGATGATGAGGTTAATTTTTCTGGAACAGGAAATATTGCCACCATTCAAATAGGTGATGATAGAACACCGGCATTTATACCTCCACCCTTAATTATTGGTATGGCTGCAGTCTATTCTGATACTCAAAAAATAAATCACTTTAACAACATTCCAAAAACATCAGTCTATAAGCAGATTTCGGATAAAATTTTAAAATCTGAAATTTCTGAAATTGAAAATATTGAATCTTTAGTTGTTAAAGATAAAATAGAAAAATTAATAGTACTGTTTAAATATAGAGATATCGTTAAATTCAAGAGACGTGATTTTTCTCTATATATTAAAAATGAAAAAATTGGAGGATTTTTTTCCCAGTATGGCGTTAAAAGGGCGGTAGATCTTGATACTTTAATAGATCTTGAAATAGAGTCTGCAAAGGATTTGTATTATTTTGTATCAAAAGATATAAACATCACTACAGATAAAAGCCCTGGCGTTAGAGTTGATATTTATGATAGAGATTTCAAGGTAAATAATTCTACAAGAAATAAATATTCTGATTTAAGTATTAGAATTCCTTCTAGCAAAATATCTAAATCAACAAATCCAGAGAGTGGTTCAATTTTTATTAATGCCAGTGACATATTAATTTCCGGAGAAAAAGACTCTTACGGTAATTCATTTTCTGGAAGTCAATATCTATTTGGGTCTTATGAATCA
>CAYWDY010000216.1:315-4357 GCA_964455985.1 uncultured Flavobacteriales bacterium | reverse complement strand
CCGACTACAAAACGCCGACCGCAAGCCAACTTACTTCTTCCGTAACTCGAAATTCTGTCCGAGATACACCCGGCGGACTTGCTCGTCGGCTGCGAGTTCTTCGGCCGTACCGGCCTTGAGGATCTTTCCTTCAAAAAGTAAATATGCTCGATCGGTGATCGTAAGCGTCTCGTGTACGTTGTGGTCGGTAATCAGTACTCCGATATTCCGGTCCTTCAAATGAGCCACGATGCCTTGTATGTCTTCTACCGCAATGGGATCCACCCCCGCGAAGGGTTCATCCAGTAAGATGAATTTAGGATCTACGGCCAACGCCCGCGCAATCTCCGTCCGACGACGCTCGCCGCCGGATAATAAATCCCCTCGGTTAGTGCGGATACGTTGAAGGCCAAACTCATCCAGTAAGGCCTCCAATTTAGCGGACTGCTCCTCTTTACTAAGACGGGTCATCTCCAATACGGCCCGGATATTGTCTTCGACACTCAGTTTTCGGAAAACAGACGCCTCCTGCGCGAGATACCCGATGCCGGATTTCGCCCGCTGGTACATGGGCATGTCCGTAATATCCTTTTCGTCCAGGTAGATCTTGCCCTCATTCGGCTTGATCAATCCTACCGTCATATAGAACGTCGTGGTCTTGCCGGCCCCGTTGGGTCCCAGCAACCCGACAATCTCACCCTGTCTGACATCAATGGACACATGGTCCACGACGGTGCGGCTCTTGTAACGCTTGACGAGTTGTTCGGCTCGGAGTATCATGACAGGCTAAGGTAATCAAAAAGCACGCGTACTCAGAAGGCGATCTTCATGGTGACAAAAAGGGCGGTCTTTGTGGCTCCGGGGTTGTCGAGGTAGGAAAGTCGCCAGATGTTGTCGATGCGCAGTACTTTGAAGATGTTCTCGATTCCGATTCCCGCTTCCACATAGGGCTTCTGTAGCGAATAGAATTCGTCAGGGTCCGACAGGATTTCTTTGTTTCCGGCGGCCAGATGCCCGGTGACTGCACTCAAGGTCGCCACTTCGCGCCATTTCAATTTTCGGAGTGCCGGCACCCGATCGAGGAACAATCCGCCAAAATGATGTTCAGCCTTGAAGCTGACGTATTCGCTGCAAACGAATTCGTAAAAGTTCATCAGGTTGAAGGCGTATTTGTCATACACAAACGTGTTGTTGCCAGGCTGGATGAACAACAGCGGATAGGGAAGGATCTCCCACGTCTTTCCGGCTTCGAGGGAATAATTGAAGACACCGAAGTTGCCCGGATACAGGTAATCATCGACGCGGAAACGCAATTTGTTGTAACGGAACCCTCCGTTGATAAGGTCCAGTCCTCGGGAGTACATGACATGAAAAATCGGCCAGTTGGTGCCTAAGGATATCCGATCTACTTCTCCTTGAACATACCGTTCGTGCCTCGCATAACGAAGGTAAAGCGTAGCATCAGTAGTGACGATGGTGCTGGATGAATCGGTGTGTTCCGGATTGGTGTAGTACGAATAATCCAGCTGACCCAACGGATTGTATTCGTTATGGCTCAGCGTAATCCGGCTGGAAAAACCTTGTGCCCACTCGTGCTCCCAATAGACTTTGCCTTGGATGATCTGGTTGAGTTTATTCGCCGGAGATCGCCGGAAAATCGATGCGAAGAAATTATCGTCGGCGAACGCATTCGGACTTTTACCCAGCTGCTCCACATCGCGTCGGAATTCGGCACCTACCAGCGAGCGCGGGTCTTTACTCAGGAAATAACGGGCCGTGCCGCCGAACTTAAACTTCTCGTCACGGGTGCCGTAGGCAGTATATCCACTCAGAATTAGACGGGTGCTGAACTTATTGCTGGTTTGTCCGCCAAAACGTAGTCGGACGCCTTCGATCTGGTTTCCGCTCAGGAACGTATAGATCGGACCAATTTCAAAAAGTCCTACTTCACGATAGCCGGTGGCAGCGGTGTACACCAAGTCTGTCCACGTCTTGTAAGCGCGCAAGGACTGGAGGGTGTCGATCATGTGGTAGATCTTCGACTCACGGTCGGTCAGCGTTTCTCCACGAGTTGAGTCCCAGTAAGCAGTGCTCTTCCCATAGGCATCAGACTTTAGGTCCACTTCATTGCCTTCGCGGAAGAATGTCTCGTCCCTCGGTTCGTTTAACAGGAAATTCCGGTAGAAGGTGGTCTTTCGTCCGATGAACCCCGTCGTCTCCTTGTTCTTCGTTTCAGTCGGGGCTAGGTTCACCACCAGTACTTCCCGTGTGAGCATCCATTGCTCATCGTTGACGTAATCATAATCCTGAACGAAAGCGAGGTCTTCGATGAAGTTGATGTTCGCATCGCCGGTGATTCGCATATTCACTTTGCGGATAGCGAACGTGGTGTCGTGCACCCAGAATTCGCCCACGAATGTAAGCTCCTGCTTTCTACGTGGGTGGAATGTGATCTTATAGCACCACTTGTTGTTGATGTACATGCTGTCCACGAGCATATACTTGTAATACGCTTGAGCGATACCGGAAATCGGGCTGACGAATCCTTTAGAGAAAAGGTAGATATACGGGTCGTAGATATTGATGTTCGAATATAGGTCGCCGAGATACTGTGAAATGGTCTTGTTCTCCACGCCTGAAATCTTGCTGGCCTTGATGATCTCTTTTTTCTGGATCGGGTTCTTGCGGTAATAGACGTCCGATACTGTTTCAGTGAGGAAAACCGGCAGAAACGGCGGCTGGTTCGTTTCCGTAGAATCGATATAGTCCATGACGAACTTGAATGGCCTGAAAATCCTTCGCTTGGTGAATTTCTCGGTGATTTTATTCACGTCGAATTCGATCTTGTTATACGATTCGTATTGGTAGGCAGAAAGACGGTCGCGGTCATTCTTGGGCTTGTTTTCCAAAACCTTTCGAAGCAAAATGATGGCCGGGTTCTCTCCGGCATTGATGGTTACTTCCGGAAGGTCGAACTTGTTGGCCCGTAGTGCGAAATCTAGGGTCTGCGTCTGACCGCGTCTAACTTTTAGCGTTGCCGGGAGATAGCCGATGAACGAAGCACGCAGACTGTCCACCGCAGCGGTGGTCTCAATGGTGAATCGTCCGTCGATGTCTGCATTCTTTCCGGTGGATGTACCTACGAACATCAACGAGGCGAACGAAATCGGCTCGTTGGTCAACGGATCGTACACGCGGCCACTGACGCGGGTGGTCTGGGCATGAAGCGAAAGGGATGTTAATAATCCTATTCCTACCAGCAGTTGACGGAGTGTTCGCCTGTATATCATCTCGGGCTACGAAAATACGCCAGAGTAGGAAGGGTCAGGCATGCAACGCATCCCAGTATTCAACAGCCCTACGTAGATGGGGGATGACAATGGTTCCGCCCACGATGGTGGCGATGGAAAACACCTCATACAGTTCTTGGCTGGTCACACCTTCTTCGTGGCACTTGCCCAGGTGGTACTTGATACAGTCGTCGCAACGAAGCACCATACTGGCGACCAATCCTAACATCTCCTTGGTTTTTACCGAAAGTGCTCCGTCTGCGTAAGTATTGGTGTCCAGGTTGAAGAGTCGCTTCAATACCAGGTTGTCGGCATCGTTGATGCGGTCGTTCATCCGAGAGCGGTAATCGTTGAATTCCTCGACGAGAGAATGAGTCATGGGGGTCAGGCTTTGCGGGTGACGTATGCGCTTACAAAAATGGAGATCTCATACAGGATATACAGCGGAATGGAAACCATCAGCAAGGTCGTAGCGTCTGATGTAGGCGTAATGACAGCAGCTACAATCAGGATGACGACCACGGCATGACGGCGATACTCGCGCATGAATGACGGAGAGAGCAGATTGATTTTAGTCAGGAAATATACCACCATGGGCAGCTCGAAGACAATGCCGGTAATCAGCGTCATGGTGGTTACGGTGGAAATGAAGGAGTCCAACGAAATCATGTTCTGTACCTGTGCGCTCACTTGGTAGGTGCCCAGGAAGTTGAAAGTCAGGGTGCCGAGATCGCCGATTTTGGAGAAGGTGAGGCCGTTGAGGGCGGGAACTT
>CAYWDY010000216.1:0-305 GCA_964455985.1 uncultured Flavobacteriales bacterium | reverse complement strand
GCCGAAAGCGATTCCCAGCAGGAATAGGAACGAAATGTAGAAGACGATTCCTGTGGCGTATTTACGTTCGTGCTGGTGAAGGGCCGGCTTGACGAAACGCCAGAGCTCCCAAACGAGGTAGGGGAATCCGGTTACCAGTCCGGCCACGAAGGCCAACCACATGTGGGTGGTGAATTGAGCGGAAATATCGGTCGCGATCAGGGAGAAGGGAATCACCTGAACACAGAGGTCATCGCCCAGGTTGAACCGCTCCGAAATCCGGCAGAGGATACGGTAGGTGGGAAAATCGGGATCTTTGGGTGCCA
>CAYWDY010000215.1:3928-4381 GCA_964455985.1 uncultured Flavobacteriales bacterium | reverse complement strand
TGGCACAAAAGGATATCATGCCCAAACTTTCATTCCTTGAGAACTGGAAAGGTAAAGCGGTATCCATTCCTGAAATTCCCACGACTTTCACCCAACAAGCCACAACGGTCTATTTGGCCCACAAAGAAAATGCAGCACAGTCGGTTGTATACATTGGCCACCCGGCCATGAAATATGACGCTACGGGAGACTTTTATAAGTGCAGCTTGATGAACTTCCCGTTGGGTGGCGCTTTCAGCAGCCGCTTAAACCTGGACATCCGCGAATCCAAAGGTTATACCTATGGCATCCGTTCCGGTTTTGACGGAGATAAGTATACTGGCAATTTCAGTATCCGTTCCAGCGTTAAGCGTTCGGCCACGGATTCCAGTTTGACCGCCATTATGAAGGACTGGAACGAATATAAAGCCAAAGGCATGACAGAGGAGGAGCTGACCTTCACCAAAAATTCCA
>CAYWDY010000215.1:0-3918 GCA_964455985.1 uncultured Flavobacteriales bacterium | reverse complement strand
GTGAAGCGCTGAAGTACGAATCCCAATTTCAGCAAGCCAGCTATTTGTCGCGTATCATTGAGTATGATCTGCCGGCGGATTTCAGCCAGCAAAAGCAACAAATCCTTCGTGACGCCACGTTGGGCGATATGAATGGGTTGGCCCAGAAATACCTGCATCCGGAGAATTCCGTCATCCTTGTGGTGGGCAATAAATACGTACTCAAGGACAAGCTGGAGAAGTTGGGTTACGGAAAGGTGAAAGAAGTATCCATGGACTAAGGTCCTGATGGGTTAACATAATAAATAACCAATTGAGAAAAATGAGAAAACTGATCATACTTAGTCTTGCGCTGTTACCCTTCATCGTAAATGCGCAGCAGTCGAACGTACAAACAGCAGCCAAATGCTTGAGCTATGATCCGATGCGTTATGCCGATCTGGTGAAAGCGAAGGAGTCCATCGATGCAGCTGCCTTAAGTGAGTCTACGTCCAACGATCCCAAGATGTGGTATTACCGGGGAAAGGTATACGTGGTGGTTGCCAACGATAAGGAAGCACAGGCCAATAAATTAGACCCGCAAGCCTATGAAAAAGCGGTGGTCAGTTTTGTCAATTGCCTTAAGACCGATACGAAGAAGAATTATTTCGATGAGACCAAAAATCAGGTCTGGCAGTCATCGATCGGGTTGTTCAATCAGGCTACCCAGGAATATGCGTACGGAAATCCGAACTTAGCGATACCGATGTATGAGATCATCTTCGATGTATTTCCTTACGATACGGACAATAACCTGAAGCGCAACAACATCACCAAGGAGATTCTTTACAAGAACATCTATCTGGCGGCCAAGAAGGCGGGCAACCTTCCGGCGGCCAAAGAGAATCTTCAGAAACTGATCGACGCCAAATTCAATGATCCCAGGATTTATATCTGGATGTGTGATATGAACCTGGAAGCTCGTGATACGGCGGCGGCTATTGCCAGCATTGAGCTTGGCTTGGAATCCTTCGAAGACGACGGGCGACTGATCAACAAACAGATCGGTCTTTACCTGATGACGGGCAAAACCGATGTATTGATCGGCAAGTTGGCGGAGGCTATTGAAGCGGCACCGGATAACGAGTTATTGTATCTCATCCGGGGTGAGCTGTACGAAGCCAAGGGAGAAATCGCTAAAGCGTCAGCCGACTATAAGAAGGTTCTGGAGCTGAATCCGGATCATTTTATCGCCAACTACGACTTAGGCACATTATTCTTCAATCAGGCAGCCGAAAAGGTCAAAAAAGCGGCCCAAGCCAGTTTGGCAGACAGCGAGAAGTTGGAGAAGGAGTATAAGCTGGATTTCCAGAACGCCCAAGGATACCTGGAAAAGGCCCGGGAATTGAATCCGAAGAAGACAGAAGAAGACATGGGTAAGCTAAAGATCACGTTGCAGTCTTTAAGACAGATTTACGCGCGGTCCAATCAGATGGAGAAGGCGAGTGAGATGAAAGCCGAGTTAGAAAAACTCTAAAAAGACCAGGGATAACTCATCCCGAGAATATAAGATAAGCCTGCCGGAGACGGTGGGCTTTTTCTTTGTTTAAGCACTGGAATAGGGATTATTGGCTATTTATTACTTAACATAATATTAATTATAAGACGTAATAGGTAGTCAAATTATTGAATTTCAGGCACATGACGTTTGCATCTGTTTAAAGCCTGCTGACCCCTTGGCGGAACCTGCTCGCCAAATTAAGGCGATCAATCGGGAGCCTCTTTTGTAAATTAGGATTACTTCCCCGACACACAGCCACGGGTCGAAAAAAAATCACGTTATGAAAACTAGCTGTTGTCAAACTAAACATTTCCAATGGGCCGATAACCACACTGTGGTCTGCCGTAATGCCGATTGCAACCACTACCTACTTCCTACATCTTTGGTAGCCCCCGGCAAAGCCTTGAATCGCCTGTTTTTGGCCTTTTTCTTCGTTTTTTTCTTCATTTTCACCTATGAAGATTACAGTTCGACGAAAAACCAAGATTTATTGCTCAACGACCTTGTTTTTTGGCAAGCCGGCGGCCCAGAGCTCTCCCCGCAAAGCCTCAGGCAAGAGATTGACAGGAATGAATTGATCTGCCCGAAGGAAGTCTATGCTCAAATGATGCTAGAATCCGGCAACCTGGAATCCTTTCTGACCCGCAAGACCAACAACCTCCTGGGAATGCGTTATCCGTTCAAACGATCCACTACGGCTATCGGCCTTTATCTTCCTGACAAGCAGAAAATTGTATACGGTGACCAGAAGTCCTTGTTGAAATATCGCAGTATGAATCATTACGCTGTTTACCGCACGTGGTTGGACTGCGTTGCCGATTACAAGCACTGGCAGGACGACTGTTTCAAATTGAAGGACCGATACCTGACGTTTTTGGGGAACTACTATGCCGAAGACGAGCAATATGTCCAGAAAATCAAATCCATATCCTCTCATTGATCCGACTAACTCCCATGAAAAAAGCCCCGTTACTCACGGGGCTTTTTCTTATGTACTTGGGACAGTCGATCAACCCCACTTGATGATGCTGAACAACCAAATCAGGCCTACTACGACCCAAAGAAATGCCACTACCGCTGCTCCGGTTTCACCAAAATAAGTGTACCAAATTCCACGGGACGGCTGATGAGAGTGATTGTCGTGTGACATAGCTTTTCGAGTAATTACCCGCAAATATCCGAATTTCCTCGAAATGAAAGAATATCGCGGGGCAACTTTTTAACAGGATATCGTGGGAATGGGATTCGTTGGAATCGCATCAAATCCCATCGGTATCTTCCGGGCATCCGGTCAAGGATTGCGCATAGCGGCTCAAATGCTCGGTCAACTGTTTCCTCTTGTATTGCATGATAAACCGGGGATGCGGCAAACCGACCAATTCCTGGAACCAACCATAACGGTCATTTAAGGCTGCAAACACCTCCATATTTTTCCCTTCGCCGATGACCCAGGCCCGCTGGGAATGACAGCCGAATTCCAACTGCTTTTCCACCGACTTGACGATGAACGGCTCCAATCGCTTGTACAAGGCGACCTCATCGTAATAATTCAGGTTCTTTTCGCCTTTGAGCAAGCCCAGTGGACAAACAGACGTCACGAAGAACCGGCGGTAGAAATCCTGCACTCCGCCGATGTACGAAATCATCCGGTACATGAAATCTGCTGAAAGTTCAGGCTTCAACGGCCAGGCATGCGGAATACCGCAATCGTTCGCCAAACGCACCGGGTCAGTAAATGGAATTCCGGTGATACCAGCTCCCAAACGTCCCGGATTAATGCCGAACAGAAAACAACGGTTCCGTTCATCATCATAATACCGCGCATAAAACGCGCCTGTCACACGTTTTACTTCTTCATCGTCAAAGGTCAACAGGTAGGATGTCCCGCGTGGCAAATCAGGTCTTGATCGCACGACCCAACGGTTGAAGGCTAAGACTTTTTCTCCGAACATCATGATCTGGAATTCTATATCCAGTTTACCCCTTTACGAAGCCAGCCTAAGGTTTCGGCTTCGGGGCTGCCAGCTACCGGATGGTGATCGTATTTCCAACTGGCTAGCGGCGGCAAACTCATCAATATGGATTCTGTACGTCCGTGGGATTCCAAACCGAATTTGGTTCCCCGATCCAATACCAGGTTGAATTCCACGTAGCGGCCGCGACGGAGCCGCTGCCACTCTACGTGATGGGGCTCAAACGAGCATCCTCGATTTCGGTGCATCAACTCGGTGTAGACCCCAGCGAATGAGGACCCAACAGCTTTTACAAATTCAAACAAGTCCGCGAATGACTTTTCAGGGTTAGGTTTCAGGTAATCGAAAAAAATACCGCCCACACCACGCGTTTCATTTCTGTGGGTGATGAAGAAATAATCATCCGCCCATTTTTTTTGTGTTGGA
>CAYWDY010000214.1:280-4382 GCA_964455985.1 uncultured Flavobacteriales bacterium | reverse complement strand
CTATCGGTGGATACCGACTACGTCCGCGAAACGTGGACCACCTATTGGGGTGTCAAACGTCGGGTTCGCAATGAATACCGATCCATGAAGCTGCACCTTCAGGAGAAGTCGAACAAACAACAGCATCTGACCGTGGACTTCCGCGCCTATGATGATGGCATAGCTTACCGCTATCACGTTCCTGATACTATCGAAAGCGTGGAGATCATGTCGGAGTGCGGTGAATTCCGATTGGCATCGGATGGAGACTGTTGGTGGGCTTGGGCCGATTACAATACGTTGGAAAAGTCCTACCGACACGATTCGATTTCTGTTGTCGAGCATGCCGCTGCACCGTTCACCCTGCGTTTAGAAGATGGAATACATCTCTCCTTACTTGAAGCCGCCGTGGATGATTATTCTACGATGACGCTCAAACGTGATTCGCTAGACTCGTTGAACTTTCATGTCAACTTGGTGCCCTGGGCAGACGGCGTCGCAGTAAAGACGTCCTCACCGTTTCATACGCCATGGCGTACAGTCATCATTTCTCCGGACGCTGCCGGACTTCTTACCTCTGACCTGGTGCTTAATCTGAATGATCCACCGTCCACCGATTTCTCTTGGGTCCGCCCGTTGAAGTACGTCGGCATCTGGTGGGAAATGCACCTGGGGTTATCGACCTGGATGAAGAAAGGTGGGCGGCATGGGGCCACGACAGAAAATACCTTTTCCTATATTGACTTTGCCGAAAAACACGGACTGAACGGTGTGTTGGTAGAAGGATGGAATACAGGCTGGGAGCATTGGGGAACCCCGCAGGCGTTTGATTTCACTACGCCATATGCTGATTTTGATTTGCAAGGTGTCGCTCGCTATGCTACAGCGCAACATGTCGAATTGATCGGACACCACGAGACCGGAGGAGATATAATCGCGTATGAATCCCGCATCGACAGTGCTTTTTCGCTCTACCGGTCGCTGGGAATCCGCTATGTAAAAACGGGATATGCAGGGCCTGTCAATCCCGCTACGGAATCCCATCACGGGCAATACATGGTGAAGCATTTGAATACCGTCATGCGCAAGGCGGCGGAGTACCAAATCATGTTGGATGTACACGAGCCGGTGATTCCTTCAGGACTGAGCCGAACGTATCCCAACCTGATGACGTTCGAGGCGGTCCGGGGTATGGAGTGGAATGCGTGGAGCGACGGAAATTTTCCTTCGCATACGTGCGTGCTTCCCTTTACCCGCGGATTGGCCGGCCCGATCGACTACACGCCTGGCATCTTCGACATCAATCTCGATCATCGCATCGGGGATCGTGTTACGTGGAACGGTAAAGGTCCGGGTGAGACGGCCGTCCATAGTACCTTGTCCAACCAGCTGGCGTTGATGGTTGTGAATTACAGTCCGATGCAGATGGCGGCTGATCTGCCTGCCAATTACGAAGGGCATCCGGCGTTCCGCTTCATCGAAAATCTGCCCACTACCTATGATGAGACACGCATACTGGCGGCTGAAATTGGTTCGTATGTGGTGGTGGCGCGGCGAAACGGTGACAATTGGTTCATCGGCGGTATCACCAATGAGCAGGCGCGTGACATCGAGCTGGATCTTTCGTTCCTGGACAGCAACAGACGATACCGGATGGAAACCTGTTACGATACTCCTTCCACTGACTTTGAAAAAAACCCTGAGACCTACGAAATCCATTCTGGTTGGGTGGATCAACGCCGGACATTCATCTTGAGCATGGCTCGCGGTGGGGGCGGGGTGATTTACCTGTATGCTGCGAAGTAAGAACGCAGCCATTTCGTATCCTTGCACGACTCATGGTTAAGAAATCCGCTCCCGTAAAAACGTTTGACCGATACTTGCGCGTCAAGCGCTCCACTATTCCTAAATCCGGCAAAGGCCTGTTCACTACCGTAGACATTCCCAAAGGCGGTTTAGTATGTGAATACAAAGGCCGGCTCGCACGCTGGCGTGACATGAAGGACGAGGATGGGTATAACGGGTATATTTTCAAGATCAATCGAATCTGGGCCATCGATGCCCAACGGATGCTCAGTGCCAAAGGCCGGTATGCCAACGATGCCCGCGGATTGAGCCGGGCACCCGGTTGCCGCAATAATGCAGAATACATCACCCGCGGGTTGAAGTGCTACATTTCCACCACCCGTCGGCTTCGGGCGGGAGAAGAGGTGTTCGTGGACTACGGCCAAGCCTATTGGCGGTTGATTCGCAGGCTCCTACGCGAAGGAGCAATCTGACCCAAAGGGGGCTTTTACGTCATTGGACGGAATAACTTTTTTCCTGCTTCGTTGTTCTATTTTTCTGTGAAACGACGCCATTCCTACCATCCGGCGGCCATCACGCATGGCCTTCCGCGGACAGACAGGTCCAATTCCTTCCGGGTTAATCCTGCGGAAATGGCTATATTTGTTGAACCGGCCCCTCCCATGACCGATATTCCAAAAAACCTGCTCAAAGGGATCCAATTCCCCGAGGATCTTCGTCGTCTTCCTGAACGTGACCTGGAACAGGTGTGCCATGAGTTGAGGGATTTCATCATCGATGTTGTTTCGGTGAATGGAGGACACTTCGGGGCTTCCCTGGGTGTAGTGGAATTGACGGTGGCGTTGCATTACGTATTCCAAACCCCCTATGACCAATTGGTGTGGGATGTCGGGCATCAGGCCTATGGCCATAAGATCCTGACCGGACGCCGAGAGGTTTTTCATACCAACCGGATCTATCAAGGCATCAGCGGATTTCCTAAGCGGAGCGAAAGTCCTTTCGACACCTTCGGAGTCGGCCATTCTTCTACATCCATTTCCGCTGCGCTCGGTATGGCTGTTGCTTCCCGGTTGAAAGGGGAGCACGACCGTCAGCACGTGGCCGTGATCGGTGACGGTGCGATGACCGCCGGTATGGCTTTCGAAGCCTTGAATCACGCGGGAGTCGAGAACTCGAACCTGCTCGTCGTTTTGAATGACAACTGCATGAGCATCGACCCCAACGTCGGCGCTTTGAAAGAATACCTGACCGACATCACCACGTCGCATACCTACAATAAAGTCAAAGACGAGGTTTGGAAACTGTTAGGTAAAATATCCAAGTTCGGTCCGAATGCTCAAGAGATCGCTGCGAAGGTGGAGAATGGTATCAAGACCACGTTGTTGAAGCAAAGCAATCTGTTTGAGTCCTTGCGTTTCCGTTATTTCGGTCCGGTTGACGGCCATGACGTGAATCGACTGGTGAAGGTGATGAAAGACCTTCGCGATATCCCCGGCCCCAAGATCCTTCACTGTCTCACGGTGAAAGGAAAAGGATACGAGTTGGCGGAGAAAGATCAGACCAAGTGGCATGCCCCGGGCTTATTCGATAAAATCACGGGCGAGATCTTCAAACCCAAAGTTGAAAAACCTCAGCCCCCCCGTTATCAGGATGTCTTCGGACATACGTTGGTGGAGTTGGCCGAAAAGAACGACAAGATCATCGGAGTAACGCCCGCCATGCCTTCAGGATCATCCCTGAATATCATGATGAAAGCGATGCCCGATCGTGCGTTCGACGTAGGTATCGCAGAACAGCACGCTGTCACGTTCTCTGCTGGTATGGCCACGCAGGGCATGATTCCGTTCTGCAACATTTATTCGTCGTTCATGCAGCGTGCTTACGATCAAGTCGTTCATGACGTGGCCCTACAAAAACTCCATGTCGTTTTCTGTCTTGACCGTGGAGGTTTGGCAGGTGCTGACGGACCGACGCACCACGGCGCCTTTGACTTGGCCTATTTCCGTTGTATCCCGAATATGATTGTCGCTGCCCCTATGAATGAGGAAGAGTTGCGCAATCTAATGTACACGGCTTCGTTGCCAGAAAATCACGCTCCGTTCTCGTTGCGTTACCCACGTGGAAACGGTGTCATGGTGGATTGGAGAAAACCGCTGCAGCGACTGCCTATCGGAAAAGGTCGTATGATTTGCGACGGTGAAGAGGTAGCCATCCTGACAATCGGTCATCCCGGAAATTTCGCGGTCAAGGCCTGTGAGGAATTACGTCAGGAAGGATTGTCCCCTGCTCATTTCGATTTGCGCTTCGTCAAGCCGTT
>CAYWDY010000214.1:0-270 GCA_964455985.1 uncultured Flavobacteriales bacterium | reverse complement strand
ATGTTGCATGATGTTTTCACTCGCTTCAAGAAAGTGATCACCGTCGAAGACGGATGCTTGCAGGGCGGTATGGGTACGGCCGTGGCCGAGTTCATGCTGGATCATGGGTATCAAGCATCGATCAAGCGCTTGGGTATTCCGGATGCCTTCATTGAGCACGGGGAGCAAAAAGAGCTTTATGCCGAATGTCATTTTGATTCGGAGGCTATCAAGCAGACCGTTCGCCAAATGGTTGGAGAAACGGTGGTTCTCAGCTGAGCAATCATTACC
>CAYWDY010000213.1:0-4414 GCA_964455985.1 uncultured Flavobacteriales bacterium | reverse complement strand
CATCCGGCTGTGACTTCTTACCTTCCTCGTCGGTGATACTGACTTGCGTATCGTACTCGCGTCCTTTTTGCAAGCCGGAGCTCTCCAGGATTTTTTCCAGGATGAATTCACCCCAATTGCCTTGCATCTTGGTATCTCCCTTCAACGCCCGCGACAGATTCTCTGCTTCTTCGTTGATCCGTTGATTCAACTCCATCAAGTTCTTGATCTCGCCGCGAAGGGTATTCCGCTCTTCCGCTTCGGACTTATACGCCTGATCCACCTTTGATTCAAAATCTTTGATCTTTTCTTTCAGTGGATTAAGAATGACATCCAGGTTGGTCCGATTCTGCTCAGTAAACTTCTGACTTTTCTCGTCTAATATCCGATTAGCGACATTCTCGAATTCCGTATGAAGCTTTTTCTGAAGCGTCTCCATTTCCTCCTTATGCTCGGCCAATCGCGTGCTCATGTTGCGCAGGTCCGCCTCGGCATGGGACAAGCGACCTGTCAATGCGACTACCTTGTTACGCTCTTCGTTCAGCGCCTGGCTCATCTCTTCGCGTTGCTGGACGGCCGACTCCAACTTGGCTGTAATGGTGGCCCGTTCACTGTCCACCGCCTGCTGTCCGCCGGAAGCTGACGAACGGGAATACAACCATCCGATCAAAAAACCGGCGATGAGGCCGGCAGCAAGAAATCCAAAGCTCAACATGTTATTCTATTTTTGTAAAAATAACCAATATTACGCTTCATGATACGACACTTTGCCGCGGCAGGACTTTCGTTGCTTTCCGTGGTATTTTCTTGTCCGGTAACCGCTCAGGAAATACTGCATTTACCAGCACCGACGTGGAGCATCAACCCGTTGAGGTATCACGTGCAGGAAGTGACGGACGACCGAAAAGAGCGAGCCCATGCCGGAATCATTCAGGATAACGGCAGAAAACAACACCTCGATTTTGATACGACCTCCGCAGGAGAAGTTGCCCGCCATTTACCCGACTCGTTGATGGCGGCACGTCCAAACACGGTTGGCCTTCGGATGAGCATCGAAGAGCTGTGGATCAAGGATATCGTTTCGGGTCCTCGTCATCGAATTACCATAGACCTCAAGCTAGCGTTGTACCGATCCATGGACGGGAAAGACGTACGCCTATATGAATCCGATTACCGTCCGGTGATGCAAGCGACCGGAACTCGTCCTGCCGGTTACCTGGAAAAAACCGTGGCCGATGGCATTCGTGAGTTCTTTTCCGGCTTTGACCGATGGGCACTGGAACATCCGGCACAGATCTGCTTCATGAATCATATCGAGGTCGTTTTCCCCACGCTTGAAAGTGCAGCTGAACGCGATACCATTCCCTGGAGCTCGGCGTACCGCCTGAACTGGGAGGATTTTCAAGGTGTTTCGCCAGCTATTTCACCCTATGCCGCTCAGAGTAATTGCGTGTATACCCTGTTGACCGAACCTGTCTTCTCGAACGACACCTTGTACATCCGGGAAACCATTCGCCCGTGCTTTACCCGAAAAGCGTCGTGGGTCAAACCGGATGCACTTCAGGATTCTTTACTGATGCATGAACAAGGTCATTTCGATTTGTGTGAATTGTACCAGCAGATTAACGCACTCTTCCAGCAGACGTGGAATGCCTATCAGCTCGAGCAGGATCGGTATGATGCGGAAACCGAACACGGTCTGATTTCCAAACAACAGTCCGGTTGGCTGAAACTGATCGAGGAAGAATTGAAAAAACTGGAAGCATACCGCTCCCAGTGAGTTTAGTCAGGAAAAGGAGCCCATTAAAAAACGATGATCATGTAACCGCTTTGCTCGGTAGGAGCAGTCGGAACATTATCGAATAAGGTGCTTTCAGCAGCCTGTTTAGCTTTCGTTTTCAGATATTCATCAGAGGTCGTACTTCCCGGAGCTCCCGGCACCGCTTTCATCACGTGGCCGTATTTATCGATGGTGATTTCAACGACTACCGTACCTTTCTTCTGGGTCAGGTTATCGATTTTAGGATTTCGGGAAATCATACGGTCCGCTACTTTATAGCGAACCAGGTAGGAGCCGGCAGTAACCTGCTTCTCCCCCACTTCACGGGGTGCTGCAGCGGTGGACTCGCCTCCGGCAATCGATTTCTGCTCGACGAAATTGATGGAATACAATTCATCGACAGTAAAGGTCATCGTATTTCCTTTATAGGAAAAATGCAATACACCGTCGGAAAGGCTGACCACTTTCCCGCTCATCTTTTCGCCTGACTTCAACACCAACACGTGCTGGGCGGTTGACAAAAAGGGCACCACGGCCAGGAGGATCATCGAAAAATATTTTTTCATACTACTTGAATTTCAAACAAAGGTAAAAGCACCCCACCATCCAAGCGCGAAGCAGCATTCGGAGTTTTTAACATCGCAAGACTGACGTCCGGACGCCAATTACCCTATCTTTGTGGCCGCCATGAAACTTCTTTTTTCCTATGTTACCAAGCACAAGAAGTACGTATTCTTGGCTTTGCTGTTGGCCGCTACGAGCCAGATCTTTTCCTTGTTGGATCCGCTCATCGCCGGAAAAATGCTGGACCGTTTCGGCGTGAATATCGCCAGCTACCGCGGCCAGCCTACAGACAACTTTATCCATGACATCCTCCGCTACTTGTTGGCGGCAGTGGGGGTCGCCATGGTTTCACGTATCGCCAAAAATTTCCAAGACTATTTCACCAACGTCATCATCCAAAAAAGCGGGGCGGAAATGTATGCCGACGGAATCCGTCATTCCCTGGCCCTACCCTACGTGGTCTTCGAAGACCAACGCAGCGGCGAGACCTTGGGAAAATTACAAAAAGTTCGTTCCGACAGCGAACGACTGATCAGCGCCTTTGTCAATGTCGTCTTCCAGACCACCGTAGGCATTTGCTTCGTGATCTGGTACGCCATGAGCGTTCATTGGCTTATTGCTCCACTCTTTTTAATCACCGTACCGTTACTGGGCGTCGTCAGCAGCGTACTTAGCCGAAACATCAAGCGGATTTCCAAGCAGATTCTCGGTGAGACGACGCAATTGGCCGGAGCTACTACCGAATCCCTCCGCAACATTGAACTGGTAAAAAGCCTCGGCCTGGTACAACAGGAAGTGAAACGGTTGAATACCGTCACGGGCAAAATCCTTCAATTGGAATTAAAGAAAGTACGCTTCATACGAAGCCTGAGTTTCCTGCAGGGCACAACGGTCAATTTACTTCGTACCTGCTTCGTATTCCTGCTCTACTATTTGGTATTCAAGGACACGATTACGCCGGGAAAACTGATGACACTGATGTTCTACAGCTTTTTCATCTTCGGCCCGTTGCAGGAGATGGGAAATGTGATTGCCATCTACCGAGAAGCACAGGCCTCTCTTCAGAATTTCGAAAGTTTGATGCAGACGCCTACCGCACCTGTACCATCCAAGCCCCAACATGTCGGAGCAGTGAAAAGACTGGCATTTGATCATGTCCATTTCCGACATCCGACCGCTACGCGCCCAGCCCTGACGGACATCTCCTTCGAAGCCACCATCGGCGAAACGGTGGCATTCGTTGGCCCCTCCGGCTCGGGAAAAACCACCTTGGTAAAATTGTTGGTCGGGCTGTATGACCCACAGCAAGGAACAGTCCTGTATAACGGCATCCCTCAAAATGAAATCAACACGCATGAACTTCAAGAGCAGATCGGCTTCGTCTCCCAGGATACCCAGTTGTTCAGTGGCAGCATCCGTGAAAACCTGTTGTTCGTCAACCCCACGGCCACCGATGAACAGTGCATGGAAGCTTTGACCTTGTCAGCCTGCGGTTCCTTGCTGGAACGGGCAGACAAAGGACTGGATACGGTTATCGGAGAAGGAGGCGTGAAGGTTTCCGGTGGCGAGAAGCAGCGGCTTTCCATAGCCCGTGCCCTGCTTCGTCAACCCCGCCTTCTCATCTTTGATGAGGCAACCTCTGCCCTCGATTCCCTGACTGAAGAAGAGATTACACATACCATCCGCGGACTTTCTGAACGTCGCGAACACCTTACCGTGATGATCGCGCATCGCCTAAGTACCATCATGCATGCCCATCGCATCTACGTGTTGGAGAAAGGTAGCATTGTAGAAAGCGGCACACACGACAATTTGGTTAACGCCAAAGGCCTTTATTACGCCATGTGGCGCCAACAGATCGGCGAACGTAACAGCTGACCGTTTTCTACATGCTCTCGCATCTTATCGATTTCCTTCAACAGCGCCTGCAGCAACCCCTGCCGGGTGTCGCTGCTCACCTGTTGATGTCACACCGTGAACGCGAAGAGTACTTCAAGCAGTATTCGATTCCTGAGCACGCTCGACTAGGCAGTGTGATGCTGTTGCTCTACGAAAAGGAAGGGCGTATCCATATGCCATTGATGGTGAGGA
>CAYWDY010000212.1:0-4492 GCA_964455985.1 uncultured Flavobacteriales bacterium | reverse complement strand
GATCGAAGACCCGACCATCCCAACCGGTTTGGATATCATCCGTTTCAAAAACAGAGGCTCCCCATCGGTCGAAGATTTGCATGCGAAAGGATTTCACGCCTTGGGTCAATGGCTTGAATCGGTCGTTGAGTTCATCGCCGTTTGGCGTAAACGCATTCGGTATCCAGACGACATACTCCTCTTTCACCTCGACCCGTTGAACCAGGGAATCGACACAACCCTTTTCCGAGGTCAGATGCATGACCACTTCGTAGAAACCGGCTGAATCGTAATGGTGTGACGGTGTTTCTACGACGGATGTATCTCCGTCTCCAAACGACCAACGGGTGTACATGAAATTAGAAGACCTGTTTTCAAACTGCGCCAGTGAATAATAATCACAGGCAGGCGGAGTAGTAATAAAGTCGGGTTGCGGTAACGGATGTACATCCAGCTCCTCGAAATAGTGCTCCTTGCATCCGTTGGAATCCGTAGCCATGACACCGACGTAGTAATGGCCCGCAGCGGGGAAACGGTGAGACGGCTCTTCGCCGGAGGCCAGCGTTCCATCGCTGAACGTCCAGTCGTACCGTACGATAGGTGCAGAGCCAGTAGATCGGTTCAAGATTTTTGCCGAGTCCAGGTCGCAGACATCATCCACGCTGAAGGACGGACGGGGAAGCGGATGAATCACGACGGTCTCTTGCGCTGTTTTCGTACACCCCTTGTCCGAAGTAGCTGTCAGGACGATCGGGTATGTACCGATGTTGTTATACACGTGGGTCGGATTGGCAGCATTGGAAATGGTGTTGTCGCTGAACACCCATTCGTACGTAGCCACAGCCCCGGAGGGAATGGTGGTTTGATTCGTGAAGCGGGATGTATCACGCAAACAATTTCCCCTCACAGTGAAAGCCGGTTCAGGATAGGGATTCACCCGAATGTTGACCCGGAAGGTGTCGTTGTTGTTGCCGCAATTGGAGTAAAGAAGAATCGGATAGAGTCCGGGCTGAGTGAAGCTGAAACTGATCGTATCCAACGATCCGTCCAACTGCATGCCATCCAAGGACCATTTCTGAAAACATGTAAGTCCCACGGTAGTAGTATTGTAGAAATACACCGTTTCATTGACACAAACCGATGTATCACTGGGCACAAAAACGGGATCGGTAACACACGAGAGGCATTGATACGAGTCGGTGGGCGTATAATCGGTAATCGTAGATCCGCTGGGGAAGGCACTCACCGAAATGGCGTTGGCCACTCCGGATGTGGTGGCCGTCAAGGTATAAGGCTGAACGGAAAGGGAGGGTGAATACACCTGGCAACTGACCAGCCCCATTGAGTCCGTTCGAATGAAAAGAGGATCCATGGAAATATCGGTATTGCCGAAGTAAGGCGAAGAGGTATAAGCACTGATCAAGAAACTGCCGTCGTCATTGTGGCGAAGTCCAATTCCTTTATCGCGCTCCTCCGCACCGTATGTACGGGCCCACACCTTATTGCCTTGGTCATCCACTTTTACAAGCAGGATATCCCGTTCACCCATGGCAGCATTCAAGCCGGGCGCTGCACCTGCCGCTACGTTATAACCGCTACTGTTACCCAACAAGGCGATGCCATCATCCGTTAATACAATATCACGTGGCTGTTCGGAGGCACCATCACCAATTATTCGAGTCCAAACCTCAGATCCATTAGTCACATTAATCTTAGACAATAGAATATTATCACTGCCATTCACCGCTGTTTGCGATACCACATAGGCGAAGCTAGCTGTGCGGTCCAATATGGCCTTACAACCCCATGGATTATGATCGGCGTCAGAAAATCCGGTTCCACCGTAGGCTTTGGACCAAAGTATGTTCCCATTATTGTCTATACAATTTAACGAAAAATCACCTCCTGGTACCGCATAAGCAGCCTGTATGAGGATCCGGTTGGAAGAAACGTACAGAATAGAGGCTGGAATATACCCCAAGTTGTTATACAATTTGGACCACTGAACATTCCCCGCAGGATCACATTTCATCACCACATACTCACCCGTATTGGCAGTAATTCCAGTCACATAAAGATTATTTCTTCCGTCTTCGGCAACTGCAATCGACCAAGATATACCGTTGTAGCGCTTCTCCCACTGCAGATTTCCGTTCATGTCCAGTTCCATCAAGAATCCGGTACCATCGTACAGTCCCACCAAGAGCAGATCACCGTTAGATCGGCGGAAGATGCTTTTTCCGCCCTCTTGCGCACGCGTTCCCATGAGTTTCATCCACTCCAGATTTCCGCAGGCATCCACCTTGTACGCGTAGATATCGCAGTCTCCGGCACTGCCGTTGCCCTCGTGCTGTCCAACACCCACGAAACCGCCGTCGGGCGTCTCCACGATTCCCAATCCGCCTTGCATGCCGGGGATATTGTATCTGCGGTAAAACGTATTGGTTTGGGCTGTTGCGACTATGGAACCAAGTAGCAACAGAAAAAAGATCAGCTTTCTCATATCAGTCGATGCGTTGAATGGTGATATTCTTCCGCTCGTATCCGATCTCCTCCGCTTTCTGAAGCAATTTTTCCTCGTTCAATGGAGCTGACTTACGTACGTGGATGACTAAATCTTCCGACTTGGTGACTTCGCATTGACATTCCTGTCGGACTTCATCCATGAACTTGGGAGTCAGAAACGGGCACATGAACATGTGCGCCCCACCGTGAATGTCATAATTAGCCAGCGTGTCCGGGACAGCACCTGATGTGCTCAAGGCGGAAAAAAGCAGGAAAGCGAGTATTAGTCTACCCATGATTTGAAGTATGTATGAAAGGTTAAAAAGAGAAGAAGCTAACGGAGGAAAAGCAGTATCGGTTTCAATTATATGCAACTATACCGAATTCATAAACCACATTAAACAGAGAATGATTTAAACATGCTGTTTTTAGATAAAAACGGAAGGACTGAATAATCCCAGGGTTGGCGGCCTACGTAATTAATCGTACGATTCGATCCGAAAGGTTTGAAAGTGGCTCGACGAATGCGGACCTTTGTAGGAAAGCTGCCGTTGTGAACACCGTTTACCTGGACCATAATGCGACCACTCCGGTGGACCCGCGGGTATTGGAGAAGATGCTCCCCTACTTCACCATGCACTTCGGCAATCCCTCCAGTGCGTCACACGCGTGGGGCTGGGCCGCAAAGGCGGCCGTGGATCTCGCGCGGGAACAGACGGCTAGCTGCATCGGCGCCTCGCCGGATGAAATCATTTTCACCTCTGGTGCGACCGAATCGATTCAAATCGCAATACAAGGGGTGTTTAATTCCTATTGCGGAAAGAGGAAACAGGTCATCACCGCAGCTACCGAACATTCCGCCGTGCTCGGCACTTGTCGTCATCTTGAAAATCAAGGAGCCGTTGTTGACGTATTGCCGGTTCTGACAGACGGCACCATGGATTTGCAACACCTGAGAAACAGCTTGTCCGAAGAAACCTTGTTGGTCTGTATCATGAAGGCGAATCATGAGACCGGCGTAATCCATCCGATGCGTGCCATCAGCGACATGGTTCATGACACGGGGGCTTTGCTATTCTCAGACATTACACAAACCATAGGAAAAACTACAGTAGATGTACAAGAAGACGGCATAGACCTGTGCTGCCTTTCTGCCCATAAATTCTACGGACCGAAAGGTGCTGGTGCATTGTATATCCGTCGCAAGGACCCGCGGGTGAACTTGACTGGCTTTCAGGAAGGCGGAGGACAAGAGAAGGGCTTACGCAGTGGGACCCTGAATGTCCCAGGAGTGGTTGGAATGGGAGCCGCCGCGGAATTGGTGCATCGAGAGGGATGGGATTGGCAGTACCACTGTTCCATTTTGCGCTCCCGGTTGGAGCAAGGATTCCTGGATACTGGTATTGTGTCCGTGAATGGCAATACGCGCGACCGATTATCGAATACTACGAATATTTGTTTCCGGGGAAAATCGGCTGGCGAGCTTATTGGAGGTACACCCGGCATAGGCGTATCCATGGGCAGTGCGTGTTCCTCACAATCGGGAAGACCGTCGCATATACTGAAGGCTATGGGATTATCCGACCAAGACGCGCAGGCGTCCATTCGGTTTTCGGTGGGTAAAGACACCCGTCCTGAAGACATCGACCGCGCGTTGGCAGCGTATAGCCGCGCGCTGAGCCGTTAATCAACGAACGCAGACCAACTCATTATCGATCAGTCGTACCGATCCGATTTGAGCGGCTACGAAGCAACGGATATACTTGGCATCTTCAATAGATTCCACCGGCTTCAGGGTATTACCGTCGGCCAGCTTGAGGTATTCCACTTTGAGAAAACCGCTGCCTTCGATCATTCGAATGGCCTCATCCGTCAGTTGACCGACCGAATATTTCTGCCAATGGTTCCGGACAAACGTAAGGGCCCGGTAAATCATCGCTGCCTCGCGACGTTCCCGACGGTTCAACCGAGTATTGCGTGAGCTCATGGCCAGGCCATCGCTTTCGCG
>CAYWDY010000211.1:0-4526 GCA_964455985.1 uncultured Flavobacteriales bacterium | reverse complement strand
AAGGCGCGGGCCGTCGCCGTCGTGGTGAAGGTGGTGGTGGTCCCGGCGGCGGAGGACAAACGATTTATCACGGCTGTGCCGAGCGACTGACCTATTGTTTCGATGTCGGTTTGAACGACACCAACTTCGTTTATGCCTACGCTTTTGTGATGGAGAATCCTTCGGATAGTAACAACGCCAGCTTTCATGCCCGGGATGACATGCCGTATGTCGAATTCCTGATATTGGATGCTAACGGAGATACGCTGCAATGTGCATATCAACAGTACATCGCCAGTGAAGCCTTCGGAGGTCAGTACAAAGGCAATTCATCCAGGCAATCTACGCAGGGAGCAGCTCGAGACACACCTGTCTATAAACCTTGGACCATTGTAGGGGTTAACCTTTCCAATTACATCGGTCAAACCCTGACCGTAGTTCTGACTAATGCAGATTGTACGTTGGGTGGTCACTTCTCCCATTCGTATTGGGACTTTAGTTGCGGTTCCAATGCTGCCGTGGTAAAACCCAGTTGTTATCCCAACGCTGCTGATACTTTGGTGGCTCCTTCGCCACCTGAACCGACTATTACCTATACCTACGAATGGTACCAAAATCAAAATCCCATTCCCATAGGTACAACACAAACCATAACACCCTTTACGGTCAACGGTGATACGTTTACGGTAAAAGTGTCCTCGCAAAACGGATGCGACTGGTATGCACGTTATGTGCCTCAGCATTTCAACATTTCTTCGGATTTCACTTTCACCACCCAATGTGGATTGGCGAACTTCCGGGATTCCAGCTTCTCTCCTTCCTCCGAGGACCCGATCAATTATTGGTCGTGGACATTCACCTCCGGTAATCCGGCCACTAGTGTGGTCGCTGATCCTGATTCCATTTCGTTGCCGCCCGGACTTTACAACGTCCAACTCATCAGCGGTACGTATTCACCCGGTTGTAGAGACACCATGGTCAAACCCGCGCGCGTCGCCCAATATCCCATCGCTGATTTCTCTAACGTTGACGTGTGTGCAGGTTCTCTAGTCAGCTTTGATAACCTGTCCACGATTCCCTTGGGCGATACCATCCGGTCGTATCATTGGGCCATGCCTGGTGGAACTCCGGATACTTCTTCGCTAAAATTCCCTTCCTCTCAATTTGCCTTGGCAGATACGTTCTCGGTGAAATTGACAGTCACGTCTACCCGCGGATGTGCAGATTCCGTGCAACGTAGTGTGGTGGTGCATCCTGCGCCTCTGGCAGATTTCAGCGTCGATTCCGTTTGCTTGGGAGATACTATTACGCTGGTCAATCATTCTTCCCTGTTGGGGGGTAATGATACCCTCTCGTATTCTTGGACTATCCCCGGCGGGCAGCCTTCATCCACTACCGTTACCGACACGTCGGTTGTTTTCAACCAGCCTACCAGTTCTACCGTTATGCTGATAGCCACCTCCACGCAGGGATGCAAGGACACGGTTTACCACACAGCGGTTGTTCACCCCTTGCCCGTCGCCGAGTTTACTACGCCTACGGTCTGCTTTGGAGATTCGGTTGAGCTGATCAACTTGTCTGCAATCATCGCCTCGGATAGTATCGTTTCATACGATTGGAATCTTCCGGGTTCTGATTTGGCCATATCGAATGACTTTGAGCCAAGGCCGGTTTATCAATCGCTGGATACCACGGCTGCCTCGCTGTTGGTTACTTCCCGTTATGGTTGCACCGACTCGATTAGTCATCCGGTAATTACGGTGGCTAATCCTACTGCCGATTTCGTGGCCAAGTCGATTTGTGTCAGTGATTCACTGTTGTTGGAGAATATATCTCATAATAATCCGCAGGGTGAACCCATGTTCTATTCATGGACTATCACCGGTGTTTCACCGTCACAAACCACCGAGGAGAATCCACTCCTCCATTACACGGTGGCTGACAGCTCTACGATCACCTTGGTAGCTACGGCGGTTGGTGGTTGCTCGGATACCATGACACAGCGTATTGCTGTTTACCCCTTGCCAGAGCCTGAGTTTAGCGTTCCGGATCACTGTTTCGGGGATTCGGTCCAGCTTACTAATGCAACAGTCATTCCCTCCAGTGAGAGCATTGATTATTACCAATGGACTATTCAGGAATCCGTTCCAGCCGCTTCCAGTGCGGTCTCTCCGTATGTGAATTTCCTCGGGCCTGGTGATTTTGATATTCAACTGACCGCTGTCACGGGCAACGGTTGTCGGGATTCGGTCACACGCTCGGCTCATGTATTCCAATTGCCAGTGGCGGCGATCAGTCCGGGCGATTCCGGTTGTGTACCGGTTTGTCATACGTTTACGGACCTTTCTGTAGCTAACGAAGGGACGTTGGAGCAGTGGTCTTGGAATTTTCCGGGTGGAGATCCTGCAGCATCTTCCGATCAAAATCCAGGCGAAGTATGTTACGATACACCCGGAGTATATCCTGTTTCCCTGGATATCGTGAGCTCTACGGGTTGTAAGGCGAGCATTGCGGTCGACAGTATGATCAGGGGATACTCTTTGCCGGTCGCTGACTTTGCAGTGAGTACACAAAGTGTCGGATACACCAATCCCATCTTCTGGTTCAACGACCAATCCTCTGAAAATGTGGTAGCATGGCAATGGAATTTTGGTGACGGCAGTCCCTGGGATATCACCTCCGGTCCGAATCCATATCACAATTACGCCTCTTCGATGGCGGGTAATAATTTTTACCAGTATAATACCACGCTGATTGTTACAACCAAATACGGCTGCACGGATACTGTACTTCGACCGCTTGATGTCACACCTGAGTTTACCTTTTTCATTCCAAGTTCCTTCACGCCGAATGCGGATTTGAAGAACAACACGTTCTACGGCAAAGGACTTGGTATTACAGAATATGAGATTTGGATTTTTGACCGTTGGGGATTGGAGTTGTATTACTGCAAAGAAGAAGGTTCCAATGTGCCGTACGACAAATGGGGAGAGGAGGGGATGCCCGCTTCTTGCCGATGGGATGGGAAGTTATTCGGTAAGACGGTCCAACAGGATGTGTATGTCTGGAAGGTGAGGCTGACGGACATCTTTGGCAAGAAACATTCGTATCTCGGCCGGGTGACGGTGTACTATTGATTGGCATTTTATGAAGCTTACGGGGTTGGGATTTTCTGAGACTTAATTGTCTATTTTGCTTACTAAATGCTGTTTTTTATCCTAAATTTCTTGAAGCTTTCCCCCGTTGGCATTCAATTCAAAAAATTGAAAATCAATTAATTAAAAGGTGCTTCAAGGGCCGGACCAGCGGTAAATGAAAAAGACAGTCAGAGGTCTTATCCTTTTTTCGCTCGTATTCCTGAGCCGTGCCACGGTTTTCGGGCAGTACTTGATCATGAACGAGGTCTCCAATGGACCCACCGGAAATCAGGAATATGTCGAATTCGTGGTGGTCAGCGATTCTGCCGTGTATGATTGCAATGCTACAACACCTCCGTGTATCGATATACGCGGTTGGATCTTTGATGACAACAGTGGATATCACGGGAGTGACGGGATTGCCACAGGAGCCGTTCGCTTTTCTCAAGATCCATTGTGGGCCTGTGTACCATTAGGCACCATCATCGTGTTGTACAACAATGCGGACAGGAATCCTATGATTCCTGCTGATGATCTATCTCTGTCTGACGGTAATTGCACGATTACAGCTCCGTTGAGTAGCACCTATTTCGAATCCAATGCCACCACTCCCGGGGCGATCGCCTGTTCTTATCCATCTACCGGATGGACACCCGGCGGGAATTGGAACAATACGGTTTTGGCCAATACAGGAGATTGTGCCCGTATTGTCAACCTCGCCGGTTGCGAAGTGTTCTCCGTTTGTTATGGCCCGGATTCGTTAAACAACTTGATTTATTTTTCAGGAGCCGGTGGTCAACGGTGTTGGTATTTCAACGGGGGGGATCCGATGCTCCAAGCCAACTGGTCTGCCGGTAGCGCTTCACCGGCACCGGGTGATCAGACACCTGGTTTGCCCAATAATGCAGCGAATGCCGCATACATCAATCAGTTTAATAATTCATGCACCCCCATTACTCCGATACAGGTCACTGCCACGTCAACATCTTCCACGTGCTCTTGTACCGGCACCGCAACCGCTACGGCCAGTGGTTCGATCGCCGGTTATACCTACGAATGGGTTGATGCGTCCTATCAACCCATAGGCCAAACGACAGTCACGGCTTCCGGTCTGTGTCCTGGGCAATACCACGTGATCGCTACTTCCCACATCGGTTGTCAGGATACAGCTACTGTAACCGTAGCGCAGTCTTCCAATCTTATTTTGGTGGTGAACTCAGCGGGAGTCTGTACGGGTGGCACGGCAGTGCTCAATGCCTCGACTTCGTTGGCGGGCGGTACGTTTTCATGGTCACCCGGTGGACAGACTACCTCATCCATCACAGTCAATCCATCTGCAACGACTTCGTACACCTGCACCTACACGGTCGGGGGGTGCCAGTCGACTACCATCACTCAGGTGACGGTCAA
>CAYWDY010000210.1:0-4579 GCA_964455985.1 uncultured Flavobacteriales bacterium | reverse complement strand
AAGCGATGTCGCCGATTACCTCACCTCCCTCCCCATCGATCTTTCGGCCAACCCAAATGATACGATGATCTGGTTGAGCTTTTTCTATCAGCCGCAAGGACTGGGCGATGCGCCAGAAGAAGGGGATTCACTGATCGTGGAATTCCGAAGCCGAACCGGTCTATGGTTACACAAGTGGTCCGTTACCGGTCGCGAAGACACTGTCTTTCAGCGCGTGAATATCCGGGTACAAGGAGTGGATTTCCTTTATCGCGGATTTCAGTTCCGCTTCAAGAACTACGCAACCATCAACGGAAACCGGGACCATTGGAACATCGATTACGTCATTCTGAAAACCAACACGGTGGCCAACGACTCTATCCGCGATAACGGTTTCATCCGTCCACGTTACTCCCTGTTGACGGAATACGAATCAATGCCTTACACCCATTACAAGTCATTAGCCTCGCCCTTGTCAGCGATGGTTTCAGACATCAACGACTCCATCCGCAATATCAATTACGGTCCTACCTCCTTCATTTATACCTCCACGGTCAGCGATGCATCCGGCAACAACCTGTTTGCTTCATCGCCTTCTTCCCTATCCGGTGGTTCCAACTCGATCATCCCCTTCAATACCTCGTTGAGCGGATTCAGTTACCCGTCAACCTCGGCGGATAAAGCCGAATTCCTGATGAAGAACTACGTGACCATCACCGGCACCCAATCCAACCTCTACAACGATACGGTGAAATACCATCAGGTATTTGACAACTATTACGCGTACGATGATGGCTCTGCGGAGATCGGATACGGCATCACCGGCAATACGGGAGTCAAGATGGCCTATGAGTTTGATATCAAAAAGGCTGACACGCTTCGCGCTATCGACATTTATTTCAATCCCACAGGAGTCAACATCAGTACCCAATTGTTCCAACTTACGGTTTGGGATCAGGTAGACGTACCTACTAACTCAGACCATGTCCTCTACCGGGAAATCAATCAACGCCCATTTAATATCGATAGCATCAATGGCTTTGCCCGTTACGTCCTGGACACGCCTCAAGCCATTACGCCGGGATCCATCTGGATCGGTTTCATTCAGAACAACGCTTCCTTACTCATTGGATTGGGACTTGACCGAAACACCGACCGACACCAACACATGTTTTACCAAGTGGACGGTTACTGGTATGCTTCAGGCGTGCAAGGATCTTGGATGATGCGGCCAGTTTTCGGTGCGCCAATCACTGGGCCCATCGGTATCGCAGAAGTGATTGTGGATCGCCTATCCTTCGGGGTATACCCTCAGCCGGCTTCTGAATCCATTACTATTACCGGACTACGCGACCTTTCCTCGAAGCAGTACTCCTATCGCTTGCTGGATATACAGGGTAAAGCCGTTCAATCGGGTCATGTGGAACAGAAAATTTCCGTCGAGAATCTGTCTGATGGCGTTTATGTACTTGAAGTGACCGACACGAAATCGTTTTATTCCGGCACCCGACGGGTCGTCATCGCCCGTTGATGTTCCGTATGCTCCCTGCAGACTTAGATACCAGCGATCAGGATGAGCTCTATGAGCATCATCGGATCATCGTCGACAAGGGTCAGGCTCCCTTGCGGATCGATAAATTCCTGATGAATCGTCTGGAGGGCGTGTCACGCAACCGCATTCAGCAAGCCTGTGACGCGGGATGCGTCCTGGTCAACGGCAAAGCAAGTAAATCGAGCTACAAGGTTCGTCCCGCGGATCAGATCCAAATCGTGCTCCCTCAGCCGGTGCGCGAATTCGAACTGATTGCAGAGGACATTCCGATCGATATCGTGTATGAGGATGACGATCTGGTAGTGTTGAATAAGCCAGCCGGACTTGTGGTGCATCCCGGAGTGGGCAACTACACCGGAACCTTGATGAACGCTTTGGTCTACCACTTCGACAACCTTCCGGTACGGGACCAGGCCTTACATCGGCCTGGCTTGGTACATCGGATCGACAAGAACACCTCCGGTTTAATGGTGGTGGCGAAATCGGAGAAAGCGATGGCATCCCTGGCGAAAGAATTTTTCGAGCGGACGATCGACCGGAACTACTTGGCCTTGGTATGGGGGGATTTTGCAGAAGACCGTGGAACGATTACCGGCAATATCGCCCGGAGTGTAAAGGACCGGAAAGTGATGGATGTGTTTGAAGATCCCGAAACCGGCAAGCCAGCTGTGACCCACTTCGATGTACTGGAACGCTTCGGCTATGTGTCGCTTGTCCGGTGCAAATTAGAGACCGGAAGAACCCATCAGATAAGGGTTCACATGAAACACATCGGGCATCCGCTTTTCAACGACGACTCCTACGGGGGTGATAAGATCCTGAAGGGAACTACCTTCGCTAAATACCGTCAATTCGTAGAGAACTGTTTCCAGCTTTTACCCCGGCAAGCCTTACACGCAGCGACGCTGGGATTTCAACACCCTACGACCGGAGAAAAGCTCTTTTTCGAATGCCCGCTTCCGGATGACATGAACCGTGTACTGGAAAAGTGGAGAGCGTACGTCAAGCAGCCGGACTGAGAAATTCAGGTCAGGCCTTTTCCAGGGAATAATCCTTGATGACGTTGTAAACCGTATCACGTTCCACCGGGGTTCTGCCACTGCCACTGATCAGTTCCACGAGAGCCGTCGTAGAAAGGGCAGGCGTCTGTTCTTCTGCCCCGGCCATGGAATAAATCTTGGTCGAATCGTCAATAGTACCGTCCAGGTCATCCACACCGAAAGCCTGAGAAAGTTGCGCAGTTTCCCTGCCGATCATTGGCCAGTAGGCTTTTACGTGCTGGAAATTATCCAGGAAGATACGTGACATCGCATAGCAACGTAAGTCTTCGACCACATTGACTTCGGGTACGTCTGACATTTCGTTATTCTTGTTGCGGAACTTCAACGGGATGAACGTATTGAAACCGCCGGTACGATCCTGTAATTCGCGCAGACGGTTCATGTGATCGATCCGGTGGGAGTACTCTTCGATGTGTCCGTACAACATGGTAGCATTCGATGGAATTCCGCAGCGATGGGCTGTCTCATGGATCTCCAGCCATTGAGTCGAAGTGCATTTGTCGGCACAAATTTGCTCACGAATAGACTCATCAAATAATTCAGCACCACCACCCGGCATGGAATCAAGTCCAGCTTCCTGAAGGTAGGTAAGTCCTTCTCGGTAGGTCATTCCCGCTTTCCGGAACATATATTCCAACTCAACGGCGGTAAAGGCTTTGACGTGTAAATCCGGGCGATGTTGTTTGATGGAACGGATGAGGTTGGCAAAAAACTCCACCGTCATTTTGGGATGCACTCCACCGACGATATGGACTTCCGTCACCGGTTGCCCGTCATAGGCTTTCACCTTTTCCAGCATTTCATCCAGGGTAAGCTCCCAGCCTTCCTCCTTGTCTTTCAAGGTTCGGGAATACGAACAGAAATTGCAGGCAAAGACACACTTGTTGGTCGGTTCGATGTGGAAATTGCGGTTGAAATAGGTTCGGTTTCCGTTTTTACGTTCCCGAACCACATTAGCCAAGGCTCCCAACAAGGGTAGTTCAGCGTGTTGGTAAAGCCATAATCCTTCTTCGGGCGAAAGGCGTTTTTCAGCCAGGACCTTTTCAGCGATATCTCTCAGGGGAGCTCCCGGCTTTAAACCGTCCAGCAAGCGGGTCATGTCAACATTCATGGTGCAAAGGTAGGCAATATCCAACCTACTACGGTCGTTCCAAAAACCGAACGCTATCGTTAGATTTGCAAGACCATGTCAGCACCCATCCGCATCCTGCTTGTCGAAGACGAAGAGCATCTCCTGGAAGCCATCAAGCTTAACTTGGAATTGGAGGGCTTCAAGGTGGTCACGGCCACTACCGGACCGGACGCCGTGGCTTTATCAAGACAGGAACGGTTCAACCTGGTCATTCTGGATGTGATGCTGCCGGGCATGGATGGTTTTAACGTATGTGAATCCATTCGCATCCATAATTCCTCCATTCCCATCCTTTTCCTGTCGGCGAAGAACACGGCTCAAGATAAAATCATGGGGTTGAAACGGGGAGCCGATGACTATATGACAAAGCCTTTTAACCTGGAGGAGTTTCTGCTTCGGGTACATGTGCTGGTCAAGCGGGGCATGAACACCGGGGAAAAGAAAGAGTTGGAAGAGGTCTATCACTTTGGGCCCAATCAGGTTGATTTCAGGACCTACGAGATCATCGATAAGGATGGGAATAAAAGCTCACTGACCAAGAAAGAGATTTTGCTGTTAAAATTGCTCATTGAGCGAAAGGATGAAGTGGTTTCCCGCGAGCAAATATTAGAGACGGTTTGGGGGTATGACATCTACCCTTCTACCCGGACAGTGGACAATTTCATTTTGGCGTTTCGGAAGTACTTTGAAAAAGACCCGAAGAATCCCGTCTTTTTCCATTCTATCCGCGGAGTTGGCTACAAATTCACCCCATAACTTAGCCACTTTTTAAGCGTATTTCGCCAAAAATTCATTTCTAAAGCGGTTTTTACAGATTATCTTGGGGTTAAATAACCAAACCCTCAACCTCATCAA
>CAYWDY010000209.1:0-4597 GCA_964455985.1 uncultured Flavobacteriales bacterium | reverse complement strand
TGCTGATCCGCTGTACAGGAATTGTATCCTCCATGTGGTGTGGGAGCACGACGTATCCGTTTGTGGTTGTGATGGACAGCCGCTTATCACCCTGGAATTAAAAGGACGAATGGATGAGCGCATACTGCATAACTACGAGCAACTCATGGAACAGCGACAAGAGCTTCCGTGTTCCTCGCACCTTCCCGCCGTCGATATGCGTCTTAAACGGATGTGGTTGGAACGGATGGCCATCGAAAGGTTGGAGCACCGGACATCTGCCATTGAGCTGGACTTGTCCACTAACACCGGGCATTGGGAAGCGACGTTTTTTCATAAGCTCGCCCGCAACTTCGGTTTTCTGGTAAATGCGGATCCGATGGAAAGATTGGCTCACTCAATACCTTATTCGTTGTTGGTTCGATCGCGGGAAAATCTGCTAATCCTGGAAGCTTTATTATTCGGGCAAGCCGGATTTCTTTCCGAAGCCATACGCGATGACTATATGGTCTTGTTGCGCGATGAATACAGGTATCAAAGTCAGTTGCATAAGCTAAGTCCGTTGGTCAATCCGGGCTGGAAATGGATGCGATTAAGACCGGCGAATTTTCCGGCCGTTCGGCTGGCGCAGTTAGCGAGTCTGATTCACCACGTATCACCACTCTTTCATCGGCTTTCCGCCGTCCAAAGTTGGCAAGAGATAGTGGCCCTTTTTTCATTCGATGTATCCCCGTATTGGCAGCGCCATGTCCAGCCCGGCATAGAGGCTGGAAGACCGGTGTTTCGTATGGGTGAGGATTCAATCCGACTGATTGTTATCAATACCTTGGTGCCTTTCATGTTCGCCCGTGGTAGGCAGACCGGCGATTACGCCTTGTGTGAAAAGGCTTTGGATATTTGGGATTCTTTGGAGCCGGAGTCCAACCGCATTATTCGGATGTGGGAGCGTCATGGTTATGCCGCGCATAATGCTACCGCATCGCAAGCGCTCTTGCATCTATATCATCATTACTGTTCGGTCAAAAAATGTCTACATTGTGGAATAGGTAACCAACTCATCGTGCCGGCTTAACATTCCGCGAAAGCCATTCATACCATGCGACTATTCGTTGTTGTCGGGCTATCCAGTAGCCGCACTCCTTTTCTGACTGGAGGCCTTTTACTCTTTTGCCTATCGGTTTTTACACTTCGTGCCCAGGATTGGCGGCAACTCGGACCGTGGGAGTATCCCTATCCATTGGATTCCCTTGATCGGTCCGTCAAGTCAGCCGCAGGCATGGGACGTGTCGGTGTCGTAAGATTTCTTGATGGTCGTAGAGTCGTTTCTACGCCATTCGATCGCTTCCGTTCAATCTACGAAGCGGATTCTATTACTTCTGATTACGGAGCCGGATTACCTGCTGCCGGCGTCGCCGATATGGCAGCACTCCCTCGCCATCCAGAAAAACTATTCGCCGCCACCGGAGATCCCGATGCCGTGTTGGATCCAAATGGTCCGGGGATGAACAGTGAGATGGCTCAATCCAGAGGCATCTATTCGTCCGCGGATGCGGGAAAAACTTGGACGGGACCTGTCGGCAAGTGGTATGATACGTTAGGAACATGGGTGCCGGCGTTTTGGGATTTTCCTTCCTATAAGATTTGTCGAAGAATAGTGGTATCTCCATCGTGTCCGCGACAGATGCTGGCTATTATTCAGACCAGCTCTTATCAACGCCGCAAGACAGACGGATATGTATACCGTTCACAAGACGGGGGATTAACGTGGCGCCCTGTTTTGTACGTGCCCGACGGCTGCTTCAAGGATTTGGAGATCGATCCTGTCCGGCCGAAAATAGTTTACGTGGGTGGACGAACGGTTTACCTATCTACGGATTTTGGAAAATCGTGGAAGAGTTTGCAGCGTTCCGGCCTTCCGCCTGATTCCATGGTGGCCCGATGTGAAATAGCGCTGTCTCCTTCGTCACCGGGTCGCGTGTATGTACTTGTCAATGCCCGGGATGGCAAAAGCAATGATTTATATTTGGCGAACTCTATTCGCGAGGGATTTCGCAAGGTGGCTTCAGGCGCAGGAAGTCCGCCGTGGAGGACCGCATTGGCTGTCGACTCCCGCAATCCCAGTCTCATTTATTATTCGGCCGGAAACAAAGTCAATCGCTTTGAGCAGGTGGGGACTGCCTGGCGATCCGTCTATGCCGGGAGCGGATTACACGATGATGTGCATGACCTTACCCCTGATCCCCAAGGCGGCATGCTTTATGCGTCTACGGATGGAGGATTGGCTTGCTCAACCGACAGCGGAAAAACATGGCGGTTTCTCTATCGCGGGTTGAATGTGACCGAGTACTGGGGATTGGCCGCGGCCTCTCGTGGCGATTCTCTCTTCATATTGGGAGGGACGCAAGATGCAGGCACTCAGGTTTTCCGCGGTTCTTTAAACTCCGGAGAATTCCAGTGTTCAACCATACGCGGAGGAGACGGAATGAAACCGTGGATATCGGCTGTGCGGCCGGATACTTGGATCACTACAGACGGGAATAATAATCTCAATTACCGCACGGCTGACGCCGGACGTTCCTGGAAATTGTTGGCCGTTCCACGCGGACTCACCGCGGAATACGTCAGGCCTTTTGTGGGAACGTCGGATGGTCATTTGCTGATGACGGGTTACAAGGATCTTTACGTCTCACGGGATGAGGGTTCCACTTGGCAAGCGGCCGGTATTCCGATGCCGGCAGAAAATAAGATGTCCGTGATCGCCATGGCTATGGCCCAATCGGATGACAGGGTTTGGTATGTAGCTTACGCACAGCCCACGTGGTCGGAGACCGTTGTGGCTAAGTTGTTTCTCACGAATGATGCCGGTGCTACTTGGAAGGACATCAGTGCTGGTTTGAAAGCAGCAGCCTGGACATCCATCAGCTGTGTAGTGGTGGATCCAAAGGATGCGCGTCGTGTCTTGGTAGGCTTTCGCGGTGCAGGTTCGATAAAGGTGATGGCATCGGAAGATGGAGGGTTGATTTGGAAAGACATTTCTCAAGGACTTCCCGCCTCCGCCGATGTGAATGCCATGTGCTTTGATGAGCGCAGCGGAGATCTTTTTGCAGCCACTCATGAAGGCGTCTGGAAGCTATCGGTTCAAAACCATTCATGGACGGATTTTAACGGATCACTTCCTCGCGTTTATACGTCAGAGATCTTCCTGGAGCCGCAGCAACGGGTCTTGCTGGCCGGCACCCACGGTGCCGGATTGCGGTTGCTTGCACTTCCACGGTAAACGTGTATAAACTTTTTACCTGATTGCCGATTCCCTCCACGTCGTACTTATTTTTGCCTGACCATGTTAGCTGAGCGTATCGCCACCTTGAAAGTGAACTTCCGGTTTTTCCGGAAGCTGTACATGGCCATTCTACTGCTGGTAACCGTCCTTTTGGTCGGTATCCTCGGCTACATGACGATTTGCGATTACTCCCTGTTGGATGCCATTTATATGACCGTCATCACGGTGGGTACGGTTGGTTTTCGGGAAGTCCAAGAGTTGACGGATGTCGGGAAGCTATTTACGTCCTTCCTCATTCTTTTCAGTCTGGTCACGTTCGCCTATGCCTTATCGGTCATCACGCGTTTGATCATCGAAGGAGAGTTTCAGTTGTTCTTTAAACATTATCAAGTGAGCAAAGAAATCCAAAAACTAAGCGGCCACATCATTGTGTGCGGCTATGGTCGTAACGGTCGCCAGGCCTGTGAACAGCTGCGTTCGGGAGAACTTCCCTTTGTAGCCATCGAGTCCAATTCCGAAATCATCGCCCAGATGCGGGACGGGGGAGACATGCTGTTCGTTGAAGGGGATGCGACGCGAGACGAAGTCTTGATCGAAGCCGGTATCGATCGGGCTCACGGGTTGATTACGGCCCTGCCTAGCGATGCATCCAATGTCTTCGTGGTGCTTACGGCACGGGATCGCAATCCGAAGTTGAAGATCATTAGCCGCGCCAGTGACGATGCGGCCGAGCATAAGTTAAAACGTGCCGGAGCTGACAACGTCATTATGCCGGATAAGATCGGCGGAACGCATATGGCGGCATTGCTCACCAAGCCTGATGTGCTGGAATTTATTGATTACATCATGGGTCGTATCCACATCCGTTTGGAAGAGATCCAATGCAATGCACTGCCGACAGCGATACAGAATCGCTCGATCCGTGATTTAGAGATTCGCAATAAGACAGGAGCTAACATCATCGGTATGAAACGGGCAGACGGCGAATATGTCATCAATCCTCCACCGGATACATTGTTGCAGAAGGATGCTAAGTTATTCGTGCTGGGAACGCAGGAGCAAGTGCATAAATTCAAGGAGAGTCTACAAGTATGAAAACGATCCTGGTCACCGGAGCTAATGGGTTGTTAGGGCAGAAGATAGTCTATGCCTTGTTGGATCGTCCCGATATTCGGTGTGTGGCTACTGGTATCGGTCCTTGCCGTATGAGCCGGAAAGAGGGATACGACTATACTGAAATGGACGTGACCGATGCTCATGCCGTACGATCCATCATAGAGCGGATTCGACCGGAAGCGGTAATCCACACGGCGGCCTTGACGAACGTCGATGCCTGTG
>CAYWDY010000208.1:0-4620 GCA_964455985.1 uncultured Flavobacteriales bacterium | reverse complement strand
GGCAAGACGTTCGGCGTGGATTATACACACGTCTTGTTTCCCGGCTTGGAGACGGGGAGTACCGCATACTCATTGACACAGATTTTCGTTGGCTTGCTGAGCGACGGAGACCTGGCTGTTTTCATTTTTTGGTTCATGAGCGCATACGTGCTCTCCCTAAAGCTCTTCAACCGCGATCCCGAACAACGGCAAAAATACTTGATCACTGCCGCGCTGAAGCGCTACGTGCGTTTGATGATTCCGGTATTCGTCGTTTCTCTGTCTGTTTTTTTCCTGTTAAAAGCCGGCTGGATCCGTCATCAGCTGCTCGCTCAACGAGCAAGCACAGCGACAGCGGGGTGGTGACTTCATTATTAGACGTTCCATGACAGCTTCGTGTACTTCCTCAAAGACACAATGGTGGATGTATTTGGTTCGGGAAGCAATCGGTACAACCCGGTATTGTGGACCATGCAGCCTGAGCTTTACGGGTCATGGCTGGTCTTCGCGGTCGTGGCACTGTTCGGCACATTCCACCTTCGACACTACCTATATGCAGCGATGATGGTCTATTTTTTTGCGAGCGGTATGTCCGATGTGACCAACTTGTTTTATTTCACCTTCATAGCCGGATTAAGCTGGTGTGACAGTTCGGTAACCGGCATACCGTCAGGCGCTCGACGGGCCATCAGCTCGCGCTGGCTGCCTGTATGTTTGCTGATCGTATCCTTCGCTGTATCGATCATCCACGTTTTATGGATTCCGATTCCCGACAAGCTGTTGGTGTTCGCCGAAACGGTACTTCGTGCCATAGCACTGACTTGGCTGATCCATAATACGCTGATCGGCCGGAACGTGCTATCGTTCCCCTGGTTACAAACACTGGGTCGCCTCTCCTTTTCCCTATATCTGATTCACCTGCCGCTGCTGTTCTCCCTTGGACCGTTCCTGTTTCTCGAAGTGTTCCACGGATCACGGGACATGTTGCCCGAGCTGTTTACAGCGATATTGGCAGCCAGCCTGTTGCTGGCAGCGGTTTTCGCAAAATACATCGACGGACCGGCGATACGGTGGGCGAATCGCTGGGCGGAATGGGCGTATGACCGGAGCAAATAATTCGAATTGGTATTATCTTTGGGGGTGGATTATTTCTAGTATCATGAAAAACATTCTACTTATCCTGACTCTCTTAGTTCCGGCGCTGATGTCCGGACAGAACTCCTCCCACGGCGTGATTAAGTCTTCGTACATCACGGATACCCTAATCACCAAAGACCCTACAACACCCGGACGGGCACACTGGATTGTGATGTATTCCACGGGTTTCATGAAATGCCAAGGAGTGATGCAGAACGGCAAACGCGAAGGTGTCTGGCGGGAATATGTCGGCAACACCGGACTGCTATCCCGGTCCGAAGAATTCAAGGCGGGTAAAAAGAACGGAGCAACGATTACCATGAACAGTTCTGGCATGGTGATCACGGACGAGACGTATGAGAACGACACGTTGAACGGCCTTCGCACCACCTACACCGAAACCGGTCGCATCAAAGTGACGGAAACGTTCCGCAAAGGTATTCTGGAGGGCCAACGTAAATCCTACTACGACGACGGCACGTTGCAACAGGATGTCTATTACATCAACGGGGAAATGGACGGCGTAGCCAAGTGGTATCTGCAAACCGGAAAACTGACGGTTGAATACACGTATCGGAAAGGCATCATGGACGGACCCGCCAAGCTCTATGACCTCAATGGCCTGATCAAGCAGGAAGGCCAATACGCGAATGATGCCGAGGATGGCGAATGGAAAGAATACACCGACGGTAAATTGATCAAGACGATCCTGTACAAGAACGGCACGGTAGTAAAAGAGACGCTGGCGAAGTAAGACTGTTGCGACGGATGTATATCCGACGAAGTGGCAGAGGGATACATATACGTCACATCGGTATACAAACCACAGGCTCGCTCCATTATCGCATCAGGCGAAACGCAACCGGGTGTGATTCGGTGTTAACAACCAAGAGGTAGAGACCGTGTTCGAGAAGGGAAACATCCAAGAGGCCCTCGCGCGTGGTAGAAGATGAAATGATTCTTCGACCATTCAAATCAAACACCGAATACTCGCATTCTCTCGGTGATTCGAGCACAATCCGATAGACAGTTGGACTCACCCGTTCCAAGGTGATTGCATTCGCCTGAGGTGCATCGACCGTCGTGGAAAAACTGTTGCAAACTTGCGGTCGGAAAAAATTCCAGATCTCGCCGCTGGCGTTGATGTCGCGGTTGACCGTACCTAAGCCACCAAGTAAGGATGTCGTTCCCGGCCATTGATGACCGCCTCCGATCACCTTCAGCAATTCCACTTGTGTCGTGCCGGTGCAAGGCGTGTACACGTAGCTTTCCACTGTCGAATTATCCGTTACGTTGGTATTGGGAAGTGACGTCAATATCGGGGTAACCGGACAAGCATCCAGGGAAACCCATTTGGCGATCACATCATCGACTGAAACACCACCGAAGCCACCGTTGTAGGAGACGACTGCATCCGCCGTACCGTGTATCTGAAGAACGGGGACGGGACGCGTGGGGATACAGGCCGAGTAAGCCGCGGTACTCATCGTACCTGCCACAGAAGCGATGGCGGCAAAACAACGTGGAGACTCGCAGGCCAGCCGATGGCTCATGTACCCTCCGGCGGAAAATCCACAGGAATAGACACGCGTGGTATCGATGCCGTATAGCGAAAACAGCGTGTCCGTCAGGGCGCCGATGAATCCGATATCGTCAGCGGTAGACCCTCCGGACATGCCGGAATTGGTATTCCAAGCATTGCCGACACCGTTAGGATACACGACGATGAAATTGGCCGTGTCCGCCACTTGGTTGAATCCCGAAACATCCATGATGTTCTGTGCTGTCTGCGTGAACCCGTGTAACACGAACACCAGCGGAAGAGAAGCCCCCGGAACATACGAGGGTGGCGTGTACACGATGTACGAACGAGTTAGACCATCAAAAACGAGGGTACCGTTTGATTGAGCACGCAGAGAGGGAGCTACCAGCAAGAGAAGCACAACCAATAAAAGATGAACGGATCGCATGGGACGAATAGGATTTAGCCGGCGACAAGTTTAAGAAAAAAAGGGAAGCCGGGGGACTGATATATATCCGTCGCCACGGCGACGGCTTCGTCGGATATATATCCAACGAAGTGGCAGAAAGATTCATATCCGGCGTAGCTACGAAGGTCAGGCGCAGCGGCTACGGCTATCATTTCTTTTAGTACCTTAGAAGCTAGCTACCCATCAAACTTCCCATGAAAAACCAGTTGTTTCTTTCGCTAACGCTTTTGGCAATTCTAGTGGCCTCATGTCAAAAACCGGAGGATATCCAGCCGGAATCAGGAATACAAGCTCGAGTACTACCCGGATCGTTGCAGGAATACCTGATCGCTCCGTCCACGACGAATCCTTCCATTTTTCTTTACAATAACAACCATTATGTCTGCGTAGACACCCGGGTGACTGCCAAGAATAAACTGTTCATCTTTTTTCCGGGAACGGGCGGATCACCGGAGTTCTACAAATTGATTGTGAAACACGCTGCATCGCTGGGTTACCACGCCATCGGTTTGATGTATCCCAACGGCAGTGAGATGTACACGTGGTCGGGCGCCAATCCTGACAATAGCCAGTTCGGCAAATGTCGCAAAGAAATTTTCGACGGCACGAATCAAACATTGGGCGTGGCGGTTAACAGCACTAACTGCATCAAGGGACGGCTGTACCGTTTGTTGCAATACCTGGCTGTCACCTACCCTAGCTTGAACTTTCAACAGTTCATCAACGGAACCAATGTGTATTGGAGTAAATGTACGTTGGCGGGACATTCGCAGGGCGGGGGTCATGCCTTTTATATCGGAAAGCAGGTGGCCGTAGAGCGAAGCATCGCGTTCGGCTCCATCGATTGGAACACCTATTACAACCGCAGCGCCGATTGGGTGAGCGTAGCTGGTGCCACGCCGGTCTCGAAGTTCTATTCCATCAACAGTACCCGCGATGAGGTTTTCAATTACACGAATGTCCAGACGCAACTGACGGTGATGGGACTTTCGGGAACTCCGGTGAGCATAGATAATGTCACGCCGCCCTATGGAAACAGTCACCGGCTGACCACGTCCGCTACGCCGGCGATTTCCGTGATTGTTCCGAACCACAACATCGCTTGTCTGGATGGCTACGTTCCGAAAACATCCACCGGAGCCGTGAGTACATCCTTCGTCAACGCCTGGACGTATCTGATCAGTTATCAGTTATTGAAGAGGTTGACCCCGCAGTGGGCGGTCGGCGGTTAGCTGTCGGCGGTCAGCAGTTTTCAGTCGGCAGTCATAGGACTGCGAACTGCCGACCACTGACAGGGAACCACTAACTGAATCTCCCGGGATTGTTCATCATGAAATGAAGCAGCTTTCCAATACTGATGCAGCGCTCTTTGAGATTATCAAGAGTTTTAGAATCGATATATCCGAAGCGATGAGCGAAATCGATCCACATGGTAGTTTCAGTGTTCTCCCAGTCTGCGTCTGAGAGTTTACTTATGAAGTGTTTCGGGTACCGTCTTTTCCTGTATGCCTCT
>CAYWDY010000207.1:826-4631 GCA_964455985.1 uncultured Flavobacteriales bacterium | reverse complement strand
CAGACCAATCCGGTATGTAACGGAGCGGCAACGGGTACGGTTGACCTGACGGTCAGCGGCGGTACTTCGCCTTACACGTATTCCTGGAGCAACGGTGCTACCACGCAAGACCTGAGCGGTTTGTTGGCTGGTACTTATACGGTTACGGTTAACGATGCAGCTGGCAATACGCTGGGCTGTACCGCATCTACTTCAGTAACGATCACCGAGCCTACGGCGGTTTCACTTTCTACCACCAAGACTAATCCTGTTTGCTTTGGTCTTTCCACAGGAACCATCGATTTGACGGTCAGCGGCGGCACCTCGCCTTACACCTACACTTGGAGTAACGGAGCTACTACGCAAGACCTGAGCGGTCTGTTGGCAGGCACCTACACGGTTACGGTGAATGACGCCAACGGTACGACCAACGGTTGTACGGCCTCTACCTCGGTAACGATCACGCAGCCTACGTTGCTGGTGGCTTCCAACTCGAACACGGGCATTGCCTGCAGCGGTGGAACCTCCACGGTCACGGTAAGTGCTACGGGCGGTACGGCTCCTTACACGGGCACGGGCACCTACACGCGTCCTTCAGGCGCCTATACCTACACGGTAACGGATGCCAACGGATGTACCTCGAGCACTTCAGGCACGATCACCCAGCCATCGCTTTTGGTGGCTTCCTCATCGATCACAGCCACGGTAGCCTGTAACGGCGGCACGGCCACGGTAACGGTGACCGCCTCGGGCGGTACGGCACCTTACAGCGGCACGGGCGCACACGTTCTCTCAGCCGGTCCTTACACGATCACGGTCACGGATGCCAACGGATGTACGTCCAGTACGTCTGGTACGGTCACCCAGCCGGCGGTACTTACGGCTAGTGCTACGGGAACGAACGTCAGCTGCTTTAACGGCAGCAACGGATCGATCAGCACGTCAGTGACTGGCGGAACGACCCCATACAGTTATGCATGGAGTCCTTCTGGCGGTACTTCTTCTTCTGCCAGTTCTTTGGTAGCAGGCAGTTACACGGTTACGGTTACGGATGCACGCGGATGCACGGCTACGGCCAGCGCCACGTTGACACAGCCTACGCGTTTGATCGTAAGCACCTCAGCTACCCAGATATCCTGCTTTGGCGGTCGCGGCAGTGTTGCCTCTACGCCATCGGGCGGTACGACTCCATACACCTATTCTTGGTCACCATCAGGCGGAAGCACCTCCACGGCCAGTTCGCTGTTAGCGGGAACGTACACGGTTACGGTTACGGATGCTAACGGTTGTACGTCCAGCTCCAGTTCTACGATTAATGCGGCACCGGCTCAGTTGACGCTGACGGCTACGGCTACTCAGATCGCCTGCTTTGGCGGCACGGGTAGCGTATCGTTGAGCGCCAGCGGTGGCACCACGCCATACTCGTACACGGGCTCATCGACCAGTTCGTTGACGGCCGGCACGTATTCCTATACGGTAACAGATGCCAACGGATGTACGGCCACGGCCAGCGCGGTGATCAACACGGCACCGACACAACTTACGGCCAGCTCAACGGCTGGAGCCTTCAACTGTTCGGTAGGCTCAGCTACGGTAACGGTCAGCGCCAGCGGCGGTACGACTCCATACACGGGCACGGGTAACCAGTCTGCGGGCTTGGGCACCTATACCTACACAGTAACGGATGCCAACGGATGTACGGCTACCACCAGCGGTACGATCACAGCTCCGGCCCGTACGGGTTCGGTATGGTATGTAAACGATAATAGCACCACGGGTGACTTGTTGACCACGGCAGCGGGTAATGATTCCTATACGGGAACAGCGGCATGTCCGCTGGCCACGCTTAATACGGCTATCACGCTGGCAACAGCGGGTGATACGATCCGAGTGGATGCTGGAACGTATGATGCTCGTGTGGATCTGAACAAGTCCTTGCGTCTGATTGGTGCCAACAAGACGACCACGATTCTGAAGACTACTTCGGCTACAGCCGGCGAGGTCATGCAGATCGGATCGTCCACGGGTATGAACATGAGCGGCGGTGCTTTGGTACAGGGCTTCACCTTCCAGGGCAGCTCGGCCATGGCCAGTCCACGCCGTCACATCAACATCCGCGGACGCGGTGCTGATGCGAGCAACCGAATCATCATCCGCGACAACGTGTTCGACGGAAGCGGCTTCTCGCTGCAGTACGGCGAGGCCATCGGAACGAACACCTTGGCCAACACGGGCGATTACATTTTGATCGACGGCAACCAGATCAACAGCATGAAGTCGTACGGTATGAACATGCCGGCACTTCGTAACTCTCAGATCACGGGTAACACGATCAACAACGCGGGTCTGGGAGCTATAGTAATCAACAGCTCTACGGCCAATGCGGTACGTGACCTGACCATCCAAGGCAACGTGATTTACGGTGCCAGCCGACTGAGCTCATCGAACAACGCCCAGCATGCGGGTATCAGTCTCTCGGCTACGGCGTATAACGTACAGGTCAGCAACAACAGCATCGACTCCTGTCTGAGCTACGGTATCATCATCCAGGATCGCGGTAATGTTTCCCAGACCACAACGGGTCTGACCAACGTAACCATCAACAACAACAGCGTGACGCGCACAACGCGTGATGCTATATCTACGATCAACCTGACTTTAACGAGTACGGATATCACCTGGTTCACCGGTCAGATCGACGCTACGTGTAACTGGTACGGCGTGACCAGTGCTCCGACGGTAGATGCCAAGGTGAATGGAGATGTTAACTTCACGCCATGGTTGAGTTCGGGTACGGATTCGGATCCGTCGACGGGCTTCCAGCCGGCTTCGGGTACGTGTACAGGCACACCGGTTACGGTAACGCTTACGCCATCGAACATTCTGTGTTATGGAGCAGCTACGGGTTCTATCAACCTGACGGTAACGGCAGGTCTGGCACCGTATACGTATTCCTGGAGCAACGGAACGACGGCAGAAGATGCCACGGGCTTGACTCCTGGCACATACAGTGTGACGGTAACGGATGCCAACGGCTCTACGGCCAGCGGCAGCGCATCGATCACTCAGCCGGCTTCGGCGGTATCCTCGGCCTCTACGGCGGGTACGATTGTTTGTCAGGGCGCCAGCACGACGGTAACGGTAACGGCCAGCGGTGGGGTAGGACCTTACACGGGCACGGGTACGTTCACCACGTATGCGGGAACCTATAACTACACGGTAACGGATGCCAACGGATGTACGTCTGTGGCCAGCGGTGTGATCACCGAGCCTACGGCGGTATCTCTGTCAAGCACACAGGTTAATGTATTGTGTAACGGCATGTCTACGGGCTCGATCGATTTGACGGTCAGCGGTGGCACGTCACCCTACACGTATTCTTGGAGCAACGGTTCTACGAGCCAAGACCTGAGCGGTCTGGCAGCGGGCACGTACTCGGTAACGGTTAACGATGCAGCGGGCAACACGCTGGGCTGCACGTCATCGACATCAGTAACGATCACTGAGCCTACGGCGGTGGTTGTATCTACGACGCAGACCAATCCGGTATGTAACGGAGCGGCCACGGGCACGGTTGACCTGACGGTCAGCGGTGGCACGGCGCCATACACGTACAGCTGGAGCAACGGCTCAACCTCAGAAGACCTGAGCGGACTGTTGGCTGGAACGTATTCGGTAACGGTCAACGATGCAGCAGGTACGACCAACGGATGTACGGCTTCTACATCGGTAACGATCACTGAGCCTACGGCGGTATCAATCTCTACGACACAGACCAATCCGGTATGTAACGGAGCGGCCACGGGCACGGTTGACCTGACGGTCA
>CAYWDY010000207.1:0-726 GCA_964455985.1 uncultured Flavobacteriales bacterium | reverse complement strand
ACACGTACAGCTGGAGCAACGGCTCAACCTCAGAAGACCTGAGCGGACTGTTGGCCGGTACCTACACGGTAACGGTTAACGACGCCAACGGCACGACCAACGGATGTACGGCTTCTACATCGGTAACGATCACTGAGCCTACGGCAGTGGTGGTATCTACGACCCAGTTCAATCCGTTGTGTAACGGAGCGGCTACGGGCACCATCGACCTGACGGTCATTGGCGGTACGGCACCCTACACGTATGCTTGGAGCAACGGTTCAACCTCAGAAGACCTGAGCGGACTGGTAGCCGGCACCTACTCGGTAACGGTTAATGATGCTAACGGTACGACCAATGGCTGTACGGCTTCTACTTCGGTAACGATCACAGAACCTACGGCAGTTGCTTTGACCACCACCCCGGTGAATCTGTTGTGTAATGGAGCCCAAAGCGGATCCATTGATTTGACAGTAAGTGGCGGTACCGCACCTTACACATACAGTTGGAGTAATGGTTCAACCACCCAAGATCTTACTTCTCTTTCTCCAGGAACTTACACGGTTACCGTCAATGACGCCAACGGAACGACCAACGGATGTACAGCCTCTACCTCGGTAACGATTACCGAACCTACGGCTGTAGTTGTATCTGCTACGCATACTGATCCTATCTGTAACGGTGCTCCAACGGGCACGGTGGATTTGACGGTCAGTGGCGGCACGGCTCCTTACACGTACAGCTGGA
>CAYWDY010000206.1:0-4647 GCA_964455985.1 uncultured Flavobacteriales bacterium | reverse complement strand
CCAAGTTGCAACGCGCGTTGATCAATTATTTCCTGGATAAGGCGACTGAAGCCGGATACCACGAAGTACAACCACCTATTCTCGTCAATAAAGACTCTGGCTATGGAACCGGGCAGTTGCCGGACAAAGATTCACAGATGTATCATGTCCAGGAAGACGGTTTCTACCTGATTCCTACCGCCGAAGTGCCGGTGACGAATATTTTCCGCGATGTGATCCTCAAGGCAGAAGAGTTGCCTGTCCGTTATTGTGCCTATACCCCGTGTTTCCGTCGCGAAGCGGGAAGCTATGGCAAAGATGTACGTGGGTTGAATCGTTTACACCAATTCGATAAAGTAGAGATCGTACAGGTGGAACATCCGGACCGTTCCTACGCCACCTTGGATGGCATGGTGGAGCATGTCGCCGGACTGCTGCGTTCGTTGCAGCTTCCTTTCCGCATTCTGCGTCTCTGCGGAGGTGACATGAGTTTCGCTTCGGCGTTGACGTTTGACTTCGAAGTCTATTCCGCGGCTCAGAAAAAGTGGCTGGAAGTTAGTTCTGTCTCCAACTTCGAAACGTTCCAGTCAAACCGTATGAAGCTACGCTTCCGTTCCGGCACAGACAAACCTGTTCTGGCACATACCCTCAACGGAAGCGCCCTAGCGCTTCCACGTATCGTAGCAGCCTTGTTGGAAAATAACCAGACCCCGGAAGGCGTTATGATTCCGGATGTACTCCGGAGATATACCGGATTTGATCGAATCGCTTGAATCTGACTTTCCCTTCATTAACGCGGAATCGTTTCGGTTCAGCTCTCACCAAGGGCCTCCTTCTTTTTTTTCTGTGTTTACTGACTGCCACATTTTCCTCGGTAGCACAGACCGCTAACGAGCGTTTGCTGGCGGACCAGTATTTCAATAACGGCGAATTCGAAAAAGCCATTGAGCTTTACCAGAAGCTGGATGACCGCGATCCCTTTGGCGTTTATCCTAACGAATTGAAGTGCCTCGTTGTCTTGAAACGCTACGATGATGCGGAAAAGCTCGCGCGTAAAAATGCCAAACGGATGCCTGATAATTTTTCGTATCAGGCCGATATATGTTACATCATGACACTGCGGGGGGAGAAGGAGAAAGCCGAGCAGCATTTTCAAAAGACGTTGAAGGAACTCAAGAGTGACCAGGGCCAGATTTTGATATTCGCCAATGCCTTTGTGATGCGGCAGGATTGGGATCATGCCCTTCAAGTGTATGAGGCAGGAAAGCGATTGATGAAATTTCAATATGGATTTCACTTCGAAGAAGCGGAAGCTTACTACCAAAAAGGGGATATGGCTAAAATGGTGGACGAGTATCTTTCCACCATCGATGAAAATCCCGGCAATCTCCAGACGGTGCAGAATATCTTGCAGGCCCGCATCGGCTACGATCCGGAAAGTGGCAGGGCGGAGATTTTACGGACAGCACTCCTTCGACGTATTCAGAAAGACCCTTCCCAGACCGTTTACTCTGAGTTCCTGATCTGGCTGTTCATCCAACAGAAGGATTTTGATTCGGCGCTTGTTCAGGCCAAAGCTTTGGACAAACGGTTGAAGGAGGATGGAAGCCGTGTACTGTCGTTAGCAGACATGGCTTCTGACAACCGACAGTACGATGTATCTCTGTCCGCGTATCAGTATGTCATTGAAAAAGGCCCCGATCAGCCCAATTACATCCAGGCACGCATGGAGCGGATGGCTGTATACAACAAGAAAATCGTCTCCGGGAATGCGTACACGGTGATGGACTTGCGGTTGCTGGAAAAAGATTACCTCATCGCATTAGAGGAATTGGGTCGGTCAGCCCGTACGGTGCCGTTACTCAGAGGGATGGCACACCTTCGCGCCTTTTACCTCGACGAACCCGATACAGCCATCGCAGACTTGGATGAAGCGCTCGCGCTGCCGGGTGTAAGCCGTCAGACTGCTGCTGAATGTAAACTGGAGTTGGGCGATATCCTGTTGTTGACGGGGAATGTGTGGGATTCCGACTTGCTGTATGCGCAAGTTGATAAAGACTTCAAAAACGATCCGTTGGGGCAGGAAGCCAAATACCGGTCTGCCCGCTTGGATTATTTCCGCGGTGACTTTTTGTGGGCACAGGCCCAATTGGATGTGCTGAAGTCGGCCACCAGCCAGCTCATCGCTAACGATGCCCTTTATCTGTCGCTGCTTATTTCTGACAACATCGGACTGGACTCCACCACGGATGCGTTGATGCTATACGCCCGCGCGGATCTGCTGGATTATCGAAACAAATATTCCGAAGCCTTGGATGTACTGGATTCGTTGTTGATTCAGTTTCCTGACCATTCGCTCGTCGATGAGGCCTATTTCAGGATGGCGGAGATCAAGGAGAAGCAGCGCGACTGGGGCGCTGCTGACTCGCTTTATGCCAAGGTGGAAATCATGGGCGAAGAAAGTGTGCTAGCCGATGATGCACTATTCCGTCGAGGTGTCTTGGCGGAAGAGAAAATCAAGGACCGTGAAAAGGCTATGGAGTATTACCAAGCTGTGCTTACCCGTTTCCCGGGAAGCCTTTTCAGTGTCGAAGCCAGAAAGCGTTTCCGGGCTTTGCGGGGCGACATGTGAACGATAGAAATATTGACGTTATGATCATATACAATGTCACGGTGAATGTGGATGATGATGTCCACGATGAGTGGCTGAAATGGATGCAGGAAGTTCACGTGCCCGAAGTGATGGGCACCGGCCATTTTCTTGAAAACCGAATCATGCGGGTACTGGTGGAAGAGGAGATGGGTGGACGTACGTATGCTTTTCAATATACGTGCAAGGATATGGAGACTTTTCGGTCGTATGAATCGAATCATGCTCCTGCTCTTCGGCAAGACGTAGAGAAGAGGTATGGAGGAAAGTTCGTTGCTTTCCGTACCCTGTTGGAAACCGTCAATTGATTCACTCGTGCGTCATCCCGTAGCTCCGAAAAAACACCTGGGCCAGCATTTCCTGAATGATCTGGATGCCGCTCGTGCCATCGTGGATGCCTTGCAAGGAGTCACAGGCAATCACGACGTTTTAGAGATCGGTCCGGGAACCGGTGTGCTGAGCGATTTTCTTTTTCAAAGACCGGAATGGTCGGCCAAGCTGCTGGATATCGACCATGAGTCAATTGTGTACTTGCAGCAACGCTATCCTACTCGCCAATCTCAGATTCTAGAAGGAGATTTTCTCCAGGTTGATTTTGATGAATTGTTTCCCGGGCAATTCGCCATCATCGGAAATTTCCCCTACAATATTTCCACCCAGATTTTGTTTCGGGTGTGGGAAGACCGCTTGCGAATTCCCGAGGTGGTGGGTATGTTTCAAAAAGAAGTGGCTGAACGCATCGCCAGTGGACCTGGTTCCCGCGAGTATGGCATACTCAGTGTGCTGATGCAAGCGTATTATCATACCGAACTACTTTTTATTTTGCCGGAAGCTGCCTTCACACCACCTCCCAAGGTTAAATCAGCTGTGTTGCGATTTGAACGAAAAGAGAATTTTGAGTTGGGTTGTGAACCGTCTGATTTTCTTCGCACGGTTAAGACCGCGTTTAATCAACGTCGTAAGACCCTTCGTAATGCCTTGTCGCCCTTATTACCCAAAGAACGTATGGAAGGACTTCCGCATTTGGGTGCTCGAGCAGAAACGTTATCGTGGCAGGATTTTGTCCAGCTCACCTTGCTGATCCAAGAACGAAACCGCTGATGGCCATGCGTATTTTTTTCATCGATTCGGTTCATCCCATTCTGTGGGAAAAGTTGGTCGCAGTCGGTCATGAGTGCGTGGATGTGACCACTTGGGATAAGCAGAAGATTGAACAAGCCATGCCTGGGGTTCACGGAATCGTGATTCGGAGCCGATTCCGGATCGATCAGAAATTTTTAGAGGCTTCCCCGGATTTGAAATTCATTGCTCGCTCCGGAGCAGGCATGGAAAATATCGACGTCCATGCAGCAGAAAGCCGGGGCGTATCCTGTTTGAATTCACCGGAAGGGAATCGTGATGCGGTGGCTGAGCATGCCATGGGGATGTTATTGATGTTGATGAATAACCTATCTCGCGCGAATCAGGAGGTTCGTAAGGGTTTGTGGCGGCGCGAAGAGAATCGGGGTGTGGAACTGTGTGGTAAGACGGTCGGAATCATCGGCTACGGACGAATGGGTTCTGCCTTTGCCCGGCGATTATCCGGTTTCGGTTGTTCGGTATTGGCGTATGACAAATACTTGGATCAGCTGCCGGATGACAACGCACGTAAAGTGGAGTGGGGGGAGTTGATGCAGAAGGCCGATATCATCAGTCTGCATGTGCCGCTTACGCACGAAACCGAATACATGATAGACCGGGATTTCATAGAAGCCCTTTGCAAGCCGATTATTCTGATGAATACAGCCCGCGGTAAGTGCCTTAAAATGGCCGACCTGGTAGCAGGACTCCGTTCCGGTAAAATCTCCGGCGCTTGTCTGGATGTGTTGGAATTCGAGGATGTTTCATTTGAACGGTTCGATATGGCCAAGTCTGGATTCATGGATACCCAGGATTGGCAATACTTGGCTTCTCAGGACCGGGTAATACTTTCGCCTCATATCGCTGGCTGGACCCACGAATCCTACCGTAAACTTTCA
>CAYWDY010000205.1:1056-4670 GCA_964455985.1 uncultured Flavobacteriales bacterium | reverse complement strand
GTCGGCGTGATGAGCGGATCAACCGTCACACTAAGTGTTGTGGTCGTTGCACACTGACCGGCCGTAGGCGTGAAGGTGTAAGTTCCGGAAGCGGTGTTGCTCACCGTAGCCGGATTCCAGGTGCCGTTAATGCCGTTGGTGGAAGTAGTTGACAGTGTCGGTGCAGCGGTTCCCGAGCAGAAGGCAGGAATGGCATTGAACAGTGGTGTAACTGCTTGGCTTACGGTTACTGTTAACGTAGTAGTGGTAGCGCACTGACCGGCAGTAGGGGTAAATGTATAGGTCGTAGTGGTATTTGTATTGACGGTAGCTGGATTCCATGTACCTGTGATCGCAGGTGAGTTTGTAGAGCTGGTAGGTAACACAGGTGCAGTTGATCCCGGGCATATCGGACCGATAGCATTGAACGTGGGAGTAACTGGCGGATTTACCGTAATCGGAATGGTGGCTGTGGCGGTACACCCACATGAATTGGTGGCGGTGACCGTGTAGGTGGTGGAAGCTGTCGGGCAAGCCGTAGGTGTAAGCGTGTTGGTAGCCGATAGTCCGGTTGTCGGTGACCAAGTGTAGGTTGGAGGTGTGTTTTGGTGAGATAGTGTTATTGACCAATTGGAGATGGATCCTCCATCAATCGCAGCATCATCACCCACGACCAGACACCAAGTCCCGTTCATCGTAGTTCCGCTAAGTCCACTGAAATCTCCTCCGGCTCCGGATGGTTTGAACGAACCCGTGAATGGCGCATTGGTAGCGCCAGCAATGGCAGCCCCAGCCGTGGCGGTGAAAACCGTGTTCGTGTAATTGTCTCCTCCAGCCCCGTTGTCGCGACTCAATAGGTAGTACGTTCCATTCGGTGCCTGAAGGTAGATATCCAAATCGGCCACAAAAGTATGCGCGATATTTAGGGTGACCGATAATACATCGCCGGTATTCCAAGATTGATCACAAACCCCTGAAACAGTAATACACGATCTGGCCCAATTGCCGCCGGCACTAGGTAAGGGATTGTTAGTCGCGATTCCTCCGTCCGGTATGGCAACACATTGAGAGCTTCGGAAAGTGATGTTTCCAGCGGTAACTCCGGAATTTACTGTGGCTGTCAAGTTGGTACAGCCTCCTGTGCAAACAGAGGCTGGGTTGGCCGATAGAGTAACAATCGGTGGGCCGTTATAGATACCACTGATGGTCGTAGGGGCACAGCCACTGGCATCTGTGACGGAAATGGAATACGTTTGACCACTCGTCAAACCAGAAATGGATACAGAACCGCCAGAAGTAGCTGACGTAGAGCTTAGTGTTCCTGATCCCGTATTCGTGACAGTGTACAATCCGTTCAAGGATTGTGGAGAGCCACCGCTGATTTCGATATTGACTGAGCCGGCGCAGGAAAGACTGGATGTTAAGGTTATAGGATTGAGAAAAGAAACTTGGATGGGGTCCCCGATATCGAAACAGCCATCGTTGTTTTGGTCATGATTGACTGCTCCATTTCCAACTATATTTCCATCTCCATCATCAGCCGTTATGGGCACGAAGACAAGAGTGTTCAAGGGATTTGCAGCCGAGGGGCGACCAGGAGCCGTTGGTAAACTCAATATCGAAGAGCAACCTCCGGAAGTATTGGTACTGTAGTTACCGCTGTTGGCGGTTGTGAAATCCTGTCCTGTCCAATAGTAACCAGTCCAGTTTGGATCAAGGTCCGGATCAGGAACAGTGGGGCCAGGTGGGATGTAAATGGTGTAAAACAATTCAGCATCATCAATGCCCGGATTGAAAGATGGAGGAAGAGTGTAATTGTTATTACTGACCAGGTTGAATGAACCGCCCGGACAAAGAAGTACTTGGGTAGTGTTTCCGTTTTGAGTGACTGTTCCGCCGGTGGCTGTTACCGTAATGGTTCCGGCATTGGCTCCACAGCAATTCGGCTCAGAAACGGTAATCGGTGTAATAACCGGACCTCCTGCTGCAGAGTAAACAGCCGTGATGGTGCAGTTTCCGCCATTCGCATTCGAGGGCGGCAGCGACCAATTCAGTGGACTGGTGAAAGGTGCATTCAAGGTGACACTTCCCCCGCAGGAGCTGGATATGGTAAGTGTTCCAGTGGTGGGTAAACAAGCGGTGGTCAATGTTCCGGACAAGGTGTATTGTCCGTTTACACATGGGCCTGCTGTCGCCGTCAACGTATTGCAACTCGGAGCTGTATAACTGGCGGGCAGGATAGTGGGTGCACCACCGGCTGAGAAAACCGCAGTGACGTTACACGTCTGACCGTTGCCGCAGATGTTTGCGATGGAGTAGGGGATGTTTGATGTAAATGGGGCATTGATCACTTGGCTACCTCCACAGGAACTAGTGATGGTCAGCGTGCCGCTCGCAGGCGGTGCTGGTACTTGTACAGTTCCGGTAAGTGTATACGAGCCATTTGCACAAGCTCCGGGAATAGCAGTCAGAATATTGCAGTTGGTAGTTCCGGATCCGGCTTGACCAGTATTAGTCTGACTGAAATTGATGACACCGGCTTGATTCGAGAAATTCGTGATAAGGATGAGATACCACTGTCCTGCTACTGCATTGGGAATAGTTGCAGTTTCTACGGCGGCTGTCGAGTAACTGCAATCCACAATATTGTTTGCTGAATACCCTGCACACATAGCCGCCTGCGAAGCGAAAGGACCCCACAGTACGAAATCTACGTCAATGGGAACGCCGGCGTTAGTCTGCTGTGAGATATTGAAAACGATCTGACCGTTAGCAGATACGTTCATGTAATAGAAAGCTGGATTCGGAGTAGTTAGGCAACATCCATATGGACCGCTGCCTCCAAGAGAAGGGACACCGGTTGTGTTGCAATAGTCGTACGAAACACCCGTACAAAAAGGATCTGCGTTGGCGCAGGATGCGTTATTCACGGTGTTACAGCTGAAACTCCGAGCGCAAATGGAAAAGGTTCCGTTATTGTTATTCCCGTATTCCCAGAATCGAATATAGACGGTTGATCCCGGAGTCAAACCGGTTGCACTGATAGAGGGCATTAACCCGTTGGCACTGCCGTCGTCGTCGCAGGTAACCAGGGTGAGCGAATTGCAATTCCCCGTATATAGGGCCATGCCCCCATCGGTCAAGCTGCCAGTATTGGAATCGAAAATGATGGCGCCACTTGCCGGGACAGTAGCGCTGAACCAAACATCACCTCCGGAGTAATTGGCACATCCCGGTGCAGGAACTCCCGTCGAACCGGTGGCATTCAAATTGGTGCTGTTTACGTATGTACAGGAGCTTCCTACGGTCAATGGCGTGGCGTTGCACGGATCGTCGTTGGCAGGCGCTTGGGCTCGCGTAACAGCAGTTGATAGAATGAAAAGGAAAAAAGTGAGTAGCGTTTTTTTATTCATGTGTCATCATTTGCTCAGAACCAAAGTCTGATCGATGAAATTAGCGGAGACGTTATGATTGGACAGAAGCTCCTTCATGGAGACGGAACTGATAGAAAGGTCTGTGGTGATTTGAACACGAGATCCACCCGTGTAGCGGAGTTTATGTACCAAGGGGTCAAGGGATAAGAAATTCAAAATCGAGCGGCACGTGGATTCGGACCGTATGCCTTCAATGTCTGC
>CAYWDY010000205.1:0-1046 GCA_964455985.1 uncultured Flavobacteriales bacterium | reverse complement strand
ATTGAAGTGTTGTTGTTCTGGTTGATCAGTTTGGTTACCGGAGGATCCAGCTCCCTAAGATCGGTATGTGAGTAGATTTCCTGTTCAAGCTGGGACCGTGTTTGAGACACTGACTGAGCATGTATGTCGGAGACTATCAAAAACGAGAAAAGGAGTGTCAAAAAATATCGCGTAATCATATCGGATGAGTCAGATCTTGAGGTGTTTTTTTTGCTGCAAAAAGTCAATAAATGAGCCTTGCCATAGGGGTGGTCTATTACTCCTTTAAAATAAGGTCTAATTCCTCAATGGGGTTATAAATTCCGCCAATGAAGCATGACGTCATTAGAATAGTCTTATTTCGTATTCGAAAAGTTATATTTTCTTAATTTTGGAATTCTTATTGGGTGTTTAAGTGGTACTAACACAGAATCTCCACTTTCTTTCTATTTTTGCGCTCCCGTTCAACCCCCTTAACTAACCATCACCCATGAAAGTAACTGTTGTTGGCGCCGGAAACGTAGGTGCTACCTGCGCTGATGTCATCGCACATAAGGATTTTGTACACGAAGTAGTACTACTCGATATTAAAGAGGGAATAGCCGAAGGCAAATCCCTCGACATGTGGCAGACCAGCCCCATCAATTTGTACGATACGCGTACCGTTGGCAGTACCAACGATTATTCTAAAACGGCCAACTCCGACGTAGTGGTTATCACGTCAGGTCTTCCGCGTAAACCGGGTATGAGTCGTGATGATCTTATCGCAACCAACGCAGGTATTGTCCGTTCGGTCACCGAAAATATCATCAAGTATTCCCCCAATACGATTGTCATCGTCGTGTCCAATCCACTCGACGTAATGACGTATTGCGCGTACCTCACCGCTCGCATCGATTCACGTCGCGTGTTTGGTATGGCCGGTATCCTAGATACCGCGCGATACCGCGCATTCCTGGCCGAAGCCTTGAATACTTCTCCCAAAGACATTCAAGCCGTATTGATGGGTGGTCATGGTGATACCATGGTGCCGCTGCGTCGATATACCACAGTCACTGGTATACCTG
>CAYWDY010000204.1:2727-4697 GCA_964455985.1 uncultured Flavobacteriales bacterium | reverse complement strand
GACCGAAATGATCGCCGAAGTGGTCGCCGCCCGTAATCTTGAAACCACCGGTCACGAAATCATCAAGTCGGTGCACCCACATCCTACCATGAGTGAGGCCATCATGGAAGCTGTAGCGGAAGCTTACGGCGAGTGCATCCACCTGTAAGCAGCGGACATGTGCGGCATCTTCGGTATCGTTGCCTTGGATCCGGAAGGAGCCGTAATGCCGAATGCTGCCCACGAAGCGTTGAAATCCCTTCAACGACGGGGTCCTGACAGTCAAGGCATTTATTCTCGACCTGGAATAACGTTCGGTCACACCCGACTGTCCATCATTGACACCAGCACGGCTGGATCTCAACCGATGACGGATCCGAGTGGACGATTCACCATCGTTTTTAACGGAGAGTTCTTCAATTTCAAAACGCATCGGGAGGAATTGATCCGCCGAGGTGTTTCGCTGCAATCCCAAAGCGATACCGAAGTCATCCTACATTGGTATATCCTGGAAAAAGAAAAATGCCTGGAGCGCATCAACGGATTTTTTGCTCTGGCCATTCATGACGCTGAAACGGATGAGGTCTTTCTTGCCCGTGACCGAATGGGCGTCAAGCCACTGCTTTACAGCCTGGAGAACCACCGTCTGGTATTCGCCAGTGAAATGAAGGCATTGATGGCCGTCGGGGTTCCTCGCACCTTAGATCGTGAATCACTTTTCACCTACCTGCAGCTCAACTATATTCCGGGCCCCTACTCCATTTTCAAAGATGTACGCAAACTTTCACCCGGCCACTACCTCCAGATCCGGAATCATTCCGGCAAGAAAACAGTCGAGGTCATCAAATACTATGAACCGCCTTCAGGTCAAACAGGTACCGCACTTAACTACGCCGATGCATCAACCCGGCTTCGTCAGCTGTTGGAAGAGTCTGTTGAACGAAGGCTGATTTCTGACGTGCCGCTCGGCGCTTTTCTTTCGGGCGGACTTGACTCGTCCATCATCACCGGTATTGCCTCAAAAAAAGTAAACCACCTTCGCACATTTTCCATAGGCTTCAGAGACGAACCCATGTTCGATGAGACCGCCTATGCCCGAGAAGTCGCCGCCTTTCAAGGGACAGATCACACGGTGTTCTCGCTAACGAATCAGGATCTTTTCGGCATCCTGTTCGATGTGTTGGAATATACTGACGAACCGTTTGCGGATTCCTCGGCACTGAATGTATTCCTGCTTAGTAAGATGACGCGGAAGGAAGTTACAGTCTCACTAAGCGGTGACGGCGCCGACGAACTTTTTGGTGGATACAACAAGCATGCGGCTGAATACCGAATCCGCCATGCGGGTTGGAAAGAGTTACTGGTCAGGACCGGGGCGCCACTTTGGAAAAACCTACCGCGTTCCAGAAACTCCCGCTGGGGAAATAAAATCCGACAGCTGGACCGTTTTGCAAAGGGTGCACGTCTCTCCGCCCAAGATCGGTATTGGAGATGGGCCTCACTGAACGACGAGTCAGGCGTACGGAAATTGCTGAGGCCAAACTACCATCCCGACGCCGGTTATATCACCCGAAAAGAAAACCTCACCCGTTTCATCCGCGAAAGCGACAACATGAACGATGTATTCCGTAACGATCTTGAGTTGGTGTTGACCCATGACATGCTTACGAAAGTGGACATGATGTCGATGGCCAACTCGCTGGAGGTTCGTAATCCGTTTCTGGATTACACGGTAGTAGATTTCGCGATGACACTGCCCTCCATTTTCAAGATCGACGGTAAAAGCAGGAAGAAAATTTTGCGTGATTCATTCCGAGATGTTCTGCCAGTCGGTATTCAGCATCGGGGAAAACAAGGCTTTGAAGTACCCTTGCTGCCGTGGTTTCGAAAAGAATTGAGATCGCTCATCACCGACGATTTAATGAGTCGCGAAACGATCGAGGAGCAAGGCATTTTTGACTATGACAGTATCCGTTCGTTGTTGACCAAGC
>CAYWDY010000204.1:0-2717 GCA_964455985.1 uncultured Flavobacteriales bacterium | reverse complement strand
CGCAGGGCAGGTTTGGGGGCTGATCGTATTTCAGTATTGGTGGAAAAAATACCGACCCTCATGAACCAGCGATTTGTTTTGCTGACTTCCCGTTTGAAACGTTGGACCAGCCTACTGTTGCTGATCCTGGGCGGCGTACTTCTCACTGTCTTCTTGCTGGCCTTCACCACCCTACCTTTCTGGATGTATTACCATTTGGGAACTGATACAGCAGAATACCGTTTTACTCCGGATAAAATTGTCGTATTAGGCGGATCGGGAATGCCCTCTGAATCCAACCTGATCCGTTGTTACCGGGCAGCCGAACTGGCTCAACGGTTTCCCTACTCACCGATCCTCATCGCTTTACCCAAAAACAAAAAGCAAGGAATATACGAGAGTGCCGCCTATGCCATGAAACAGGAACTTATGCTTCGCGGTGTCGATTCCAACCGTATCCAGTTGGAGTTTCAAGGAAACAATACGCGAGAACAAGCCTTGACCATCCGTGCTCAAAGGAGTCATCCGGATGAACACTTGCTTGTTGTCACATCTCCGGAGCACATGTACCGCTCTTTACTTGTTTTCCGCAAGGTTGGATTCGCCAAGGTAGGCGGTGAAGCAGCCTTCGAAAAAGCCTTGGAAGCGGAATTGAATTACCGCGATAAAAAACTGGGAGGACGAAACGTCCCTTGGACCGACGTGGGAGATGAACTCCAACTCCGCTACCAATTTTGGAACCACCTCAAATACCAGGTGATTTGCTACCGGGAATATGTTGCGCTGGCGTACTATTCCCTGCGCGACTGGATATGAATCAGTCCAGCGCCGGAAGAGAACACGTGCGGCCTGCATTCTGAACCTTGAGCCAATCCATCAGCGGAGCGAAATAGTCCAACATGGCTCTCGCACTCAAGTCCTCGCCTGTCTTATCCTTCAGCATCTGGCGCCAATCGGCGCTGCTTCCGGGACGCATGATGTCACCGATCAGTTTTCCGATTTCCTGATTGCCGAAATAGTTCGTGGCGTGCGGGTCCTGATGCAGGATGTTTTTGGAAATATGATCATGGAGCTGGAAGAGCAGAATGAAAGACAAGGCGTAATCGTAATACTGAGCAGCGTCGTCGTTGATGTGCGTTTTGGTGGCGGCATCGCAGAACGATTCGTCACGGCCGGAAGGCGGAACAATTCCCTGGTATTGCTTGACTAACTCCCACCAGCGGGAATTCCATTGGTCTACCGGAAGTTCTTTAGCATAGAGTTCATATTCAAAATGGCTCATGGTGCCTGCACTCCAAGGTATGAACACCACGTAATTGAGTGCATCCTTGAGTAGCTGCTTCGTTTGATCCAGTTTTACCGTAGAATCTACTAGTCCCAAGCCGGCAGCGAACGGCTGCTGCATGGCAGCAAGTCCCATCATACTGCCGAGTGCTTCGTGGTAAGCCCGGTTGGCACCTTCGCGCAACAGGTATGGGACTTGCGGATTACTGTAAGACAGATAATAGTAGATGTGTCCATACTCGTGGTGTACGGTCTCATACCATTCCGCGTTGGGGGTGATGCTCATGAGCGAACGGACATCCTGTTCCAAATCCATGTGCCATGCTGAGGCATGTGTGTTCTTTTTATAGCCGGCATCTTTGGCCACCGGATAGAGACTTGACTTTTCCCAGAAGGAATTGGGCAGGGACGGGAAGCCCAACGACACATAAAACTTTTCGCCTTGACGAGCGATCCATTCTGCGTCTTTGGATTTCAGTGCGCTGTCGAGGTCCAAACCGCTGACGGTAACCATTTCGGACCAGTCCTGTCCCCACCGGTTGCTCAGCCAATGTGCAGGGATGTAATCCGGAACATTATTGACGCCGTACTTGGCAGCCAGCTCATAGCGCATGTAGGTATGAAGTTCGCGGTACAACGGATACAATTCCCGGTTGAATTTTTCCAAGAGCTGTATCATCTCCTCCGTGCTCATGCCGTAATCAGAAACCTGATACGTGAAGTAGTCCGGATAACCAAGGCCTTTTACGACTCCGTTGCGAAGTTCCCGCAGGTTTACAAGTCCGTCCTTCAACGAAGCACCGACCGCCTTGCTTGATTCCCATGCTTTGCGACGCATGACCGTATCCTTCACGTCAGCCAGAATGGAATCGATATCATTCGGGGTGACTTCCTTGCCGTCGATGCTGAACTTGTAGCCATACAAATGTTCGGTCTGCGCCGTTCCTGCGGCGATCAGCTTTTTCACCTGATCCGCTGCTGATTCGGGGTTGCCTGCAGCGAGGTATAGGATCTTACGTAGCTGTTTGACCTGTATTGGGGTAAGCTCCTTCTCCCACGCCAGGTATTTACGAGCCTTGTCGCTGTTTACCGTGCTACCGGTAAATTTGGCCATGGCTTCATCCGCTTGTCGGGATTCAAAGGCGTTGACAGTATCCCCTTCAACGATGTGGGTATTGACCTTCCACTGGCCTTCGCTGGAAGCCGTGTAAAGGCGTCGGTATTCCTGATTATAGGAATCCAAAAAGGATTGCACTTCCTGTTGATGGTTGCTGCAGCCGACCAATGTCAGGGTGGCCAAGGCGATCAATACGTTTCTCATGGCAGAGTCAAGCTTGGTTTGAAGGATGTAAATAAAAGAAAAAAGACCCTGTCTTTTCAGAAGGGTCTTTGGTGGAGAATATCGGAGTCGAACCGATGACCTTTTGCATGCCATGCAAACGCTCTAGCCAGCT
>CAYWDY010000203.1:0-4777 GCA_964455985.1 uncultured Flavobacteriales bacterium | reverse complement strand
TTCCCAAACACACCATGAGGGTCAACGGTTTTCTCAGCTTATGTTGACCTCACGACGAGTATCTTGATTAGTAGACTATAGAAACCCGATCTACCCATTCGTAATCTTTTCCATCTATACCAGTACCTTTGATTTTGTAGACATACGTGTCGGTTTCGCAGCGAACCCCGTTGTGGGTACCGTCCCATGAATCGGAAAGGCCATCAAAGGTTTTCAGCAGCAATCCCCAACGGTCAAACACCCACACTTGAATTTTGGTCATATTGGTGTATGCTGGTTGGAATACATCATTTTTACCATCTCCATTCGGCGTAAAGCAATTCGGAGCGAACAGGGTTGATTTAGGTTTCACTTCGATCGTTTTGTAAGCCGTGTCGCGGCAGCCGAAGCTGTTGACGGTAACAAGCAATGCAGAATAGCTTCCGGTGTCTGCGAACACATGCATGGGGTTCATTTGTGTAGAGGTGGCTCCGTCGCCGAATAACCACTGGAAGCTACTGTAGCCTTGCGATAAGTTCGTGAATTGTACCATCGGACTGACATCGTCCACCGAAGTAGAACTCATTTCGAAGTCAGCTACTGGGTCTGGGAATACTTCCACGATTCCCGTCTGGCTTGAACGTGCTTGGCAATTGTGTTCTGAGACTACAGTCAGACTTACGTTGAAGTTACCTGAGGACATGTACACGTGCTCGGGTGATTCATCGGTAGATACGTCACCGTCACCAAAATCCCACAACCAGCCTGTGACGGCTCCATCGGTAGATACCGTGAGGTCACGAGGGGTGAAGATCAACGGACGACAGCCCTGTACTCCGGTGGAGAATTGAACAACCGGATTGGCATACACGATTACTTGACGGGTTACAGAATCCACGCAACCATGATTGGACTGTGCGGTAAGAATGGCTTGGAAGGTTCCTGCACTCGTGTACGTATGCTGAGGCTGTTGGGTAGAGCTCGTTTGTCCGTCGCCGAAATTCCAGGTGAAATTGTCGATGCTGCCATTTGAAATGCTGGACGTATTGCTGAACGAGGTAGTGCTGTTCAAACAAACAGGTTGACTGGCGAAATCCAGAACAGGTTGCGGATAGATTTCCAATTGCATGTTTCGTGTTCCCGTGCAACCCCTATCGCTGACCACGGTCAGCGTGACATCGTATGTGCCGGCTTGAGCAAAGGCGTGCGTAAAGCTGGAATCCGTGCTCGAAGTTCCATCGGTGATACTCCATGCGAAGTCAATGTTTCCAGTGGTTCCGTTGGCGTTGAACTGTACCGGTGTGCCTGCACACGTATTCATGAATTGCGGCTGAGGCTCCGGTTGATTGAAGATCTCTACCGGGCCAAGCGTGGTATCCTCGCAGCCGAATTGAGACGTTGTCAATAGCGTGACCGTGTAAGAACCGTCGGCGCTGTATAAATGTGAAGGGTCACTATCGGTCGAGGTTTGACCGTCGCCGAAATTCCACATCCACGCTACGATACTGCCGTCTTGCGATGTGGATAGGTCTGTGAATTCAGTCAAAAGACCTTCGCAATTATCCGCACTGCCGAAGCGGGCAACGGGGGAGTGGTATACTTGGAAAGGCTGGGTCAGTTGGTTTGAGCAACCGTGGCTGGTCGTCACGATAAGGGTAGCGTCCATCTGACCTGCCTGAGAGAAGGTGAGGGCAGGGTCCATATCCGATGAATTAGATCCGTCGCTGAACGTCCATTGGCTGGTGAAGCTGCTTCCTCCCGGTACCGTCGACTGGTTGAGGAAAGCACTAGGGCTGCCGAAGCAGACGTTGCCGGTGCTAAAGGCCACATCTGGATTCGGGAATATGTTCAATACGCCGGTTGTTTGTGCGATACAACCTTGATCGGTGGTGACATCAAGTGTCAGCATATAGGTGCCGGCTTCGGCATACGTGTGGTTCGGAGAAGCCACGGTACTCGAAGATCCGTCTCCCAGATTCCAGTTGTAGTTGATAATGGAGCCTGTAGTAACCACAGACTGATTGACCAAGGTTGAGCTGTTGTTCAGACATGCATCGGTCGTACTAAAGGATGCCGTAGGTATCGGGTGGATGATCACATTTTGCTGAACAGTATCTCTACAGCCATTCGTGGTGGTAGTCACCAGAGAAATGTTATAGGTTCCTTCGCTCTGGAATACCGGTGAAGGTTCGAAATCGCTGCTGGAGCCATTGTTTTCAAAACTCCAATAGTTCGAATAGATGCTTCCTGAGTTTACTGTTGAGCTGTTAGTAATGGTTACGCTATTTCCTGCGCAGACATTAGTTGCCGTGAATGAGGCCTGCGGATTAGGATATACATCTATGTTTTGGGATAGACTGGCCTGACAACCATTCACGGTTGTAGTGGTCAGGGATATCGTGTACGAACCAGCGTTCGAAATCTGATGCGTGGGTTGCGCTGACGTAGATGTCGTACCGTCCCCGAAATTCCAGTTGTACTGGCTGATGGAGCCCCAAGTTGACGTAGAGCTGTTCTGAATATCGATAGGAGCGTTAGCGCAAACACTGGTGGCGCTGAATTGAGGTTCAGGTAAGCCGTAAATGGTGATGCTCTTCTGGATGCTGTCGCGACAGCCTTGGTCACTTACAACAGTCAGTTGGGCGGTGAAGTTTCCGGCAGAAGCAAAAGCCAGGGAGGGAGAGGATTGCGTAGAGGTCATGCCGTTTCCGAAATCCCAGGCATAGCTGCTGATGGATCCGCCATTTATCGCCGAGGTGTTGCTGAAAGGTGTATTCTGTCCCAAACAAGTAGCCGGGGCACTGAAATCAGCCACGGGGAGCGGATGGACTTGTACCTGTTGAGTGGCAACCGATGTACAACCGCCGCTCGTCGTGACGGATAACGTGGCCGTATAAGTGCCTGCGTTGGCATAGGAGTAGCTGGGATTAGTTGTATTGCTGGAGATGCCATTACCGAAATCCCAGGTGATCTGCTGGATGTTGCCGGCACTGACCGTGCTTTGGTCATTGAACTGAACACTGCCTCCGAGACAGGCCGATGTAGCGGTGAATTGCACCACCGGGTTCGGATTGATGGTGACCTGATGCTGCAAGGTGGCCGAGCAACCGTTCGGATCCGTAATGGTTACTGAGTAAATGCCTGCCGTTCCTACTGTAATCAACTGAGAAGTGGCACCGTTTGACCAGGAATAGTTACTTCCCGGGTTGCCGGCATCCAAGGTGGCTGATTGACCGGCGCAAACCGTGTTCGAGGTAGGGAAGGCTTGGATATAACCGCCTACACTGACCAGCGTACTTCCCAGCGAAGAACATCCGTTGCCGGAGCTGACGATTACGCTGTAGCTTCCGCTGTCGCTGATGCTGATGGTCTGGGTGGTTTCACCCGTCGACCATTGGAAGGATGAACCTGGATTTCCTGCGTCAAGAGTGGCCGTGTAGCCCTGGCAAACGAATGTGGGTAAGAGGGAAACAACCGGGGCTTGGTTCACGATGACCTGTACGGTATCGGTGGCAGAGCATCCCTGGTTGCTTGTACCCGTAACCACATACGTGGTCGATTGATTCGGTGACAATACCATGGTGGCATTGGATGATCCACCAGGCGTCCAAGAGTAGTTGGATGCGCCCGTGGCGTGAAGGGCTACGGATGAACCGTTACAGATGGACTGATCGGGTCCGGCATTGATGACTGGTAATGGATTAACCCGTACCGTCACCGTATCACGGTCTGTACATCCGTTCGCATCAGTAACCGTCAGGACATAATTCGTCGTGGTGGTGGGCGTGACGGTCAGGTTACCAGCGGTTGAGCCACCGGGTGACCAGCTCAACGAAGTGCCGCCGCTACCGGTCAACGTGGTGCTCTGTCCAGAACACAGGTTGATGTTGGGAGAGGCAAGTGCCGTAGGAGGAGTAAGGATATTCACCGCTACCTGGTCGGTTGACGAACAGCCGTTGGCATCAGTCACGGTTACCGTATAGCTGGTGGTGGAAGAAGGGTTTACGCTGATAGAAGCGCTGGTTTGATTGCCCGGACTCCATACGTACGTAGCACCGCCTGAAGCCGTAAGCGATACGCTGCCACCAGGACATGTGGAGCGGTCAGCTCCTGCATTGGCGGTTGGAGCCGCCACGACATTGACGTTGTTGGTTATCGTCGATGTACAACCGGCCTGCGATGTAACCGTCAGCGTGCTTGAGAACGTGCCACTGTTGGAGTAAGTATGCGTAGGATTGGATTGTGTGGAAGTGAATCCATCGCCAAAATCCCATTGGAATCCTGAGATGCTTCCGGAAGTAATGCTGGAGGTATTCGAGAACAAGGTGCTGCCGCCTTCACAAACTAAAGGAGCTTGAAAAGAGGCAGTAGGAATCGGGTTGACATGGATCACATTCGAACGCGAAGCGGTGCATCCTCCTGCCGTCGTGACGGTCAGAGTTACCGTGTAGCTGCCGGCATTGGTGTACACATGGTCAGGGGAGGAGTTGTTGTCGCTGCTTCCGTCGCCGAAATTCCAGTTGTAACCTGTGATATTTCCTGACGAAACCGAAGAAGTGTTGTTAAAGCTGGCTGTGCCGTTCTGACAGATATCGCTCGTGCTGAAATTCGCTAGAGGATTAGGGTTGACGGTGATGTCATTTTGGTACGTACCTACGCAACCGCTGGCTGATGTGACCGTCAGGCTAACCGTATAAGTTCCTGCTTGTGCATAGGTGTGATTAGGATTCTGTTGTGCCGAAACGCCGCCGTCACCGAAATTCCAGGTGCTGGACTGCAGGGTTCCGGTTCCGGTGGA
>CAYWDY010000202.1:0-4786 GCA_964455985.1 uncultured Flavobacteriales bacterium | reverse complement strand
CTCCAAGTCCGGATACAACAGCAAAATCATTCCTGCCGTTAGCCTTCGGTCCGCTTTAGTCACCTCCCTGAACGTGGAATTGGTTCCGATAGGCAGCGGAGTCAACGGGATGGTGGCAGAAACCGAAATGGATGTTTATCCGAATCCGGCCGCTGACCAGCTTCATGTCAATGTTGTAGGAGAGCGAGGCGGACAACTTTGGGTGGTTGATGATTCAGGCAGAACAGTAGCAACGCTGAATTTCGAAAATGCTCCTGGAAGTTCATTTACGCTGGACACACGCGAATTTCCTGCCGGAAATTACACGGTGCGGATGATTACATCCTCCAAGGTAATCCATAAGCGCTTCGCCATCGTCCGATAATCAATCGGGCATAGCCGCCAAGCGGTCTAGCACCGTCTCGATCAATCGATTCATGGTTTCTTCGCCTTTATGGGTATGTTCTTGGGTGATTCGATTGGCTACGATGGCGTTCACCGAGCAGCAGTGATGTCCCAGAATACGAGCTAAGCCATACATAGCGCCTGTCTCCATTTCGAAATTGGTGACGCGATGGCCCTGAAAATCAAAAGCGGTCAGCTGGTCAATAAGATCTGGCATCGCTAACTCATAGCGCAACTTACGGCCTTGTGGGGCATAGAATCCGGAACAGGAAGCCGTAATTCCTTTGAACATGCCCGTACTCAACGCCGAATCGAGGCGGGAAGAGCACCGGGACAGGTAGCTTTGAGGTAAGACGCCACGGGTAGGGTAGTGATCGCGAAAAGCCCTGATGATGGCGCTTTCCTCAGCGTCGTTCTCCAGCCGGTAAAAATTCAATAAGCCGTCTAGTCCCAAACCAAAACTGGAGAATACAAATCCGTCCACGGGGATTTCTCGTTGCAGCGACCCACTCGTTCCGATGCGGACCAGATTCAGCGAAGTAAGACGATCCTTGATGGTACGCTTGGCCAAATCAATATTCACCAAAGCGTCCGATTCCGGTTGATAAAACTGTGATTCTCTTTCCTTTATAGGTCCCTGTGTGAGTGATGAATTCACGCTTCTGCTTACGAATTTCAACGGTATCAAAGAAGGCAGAGACCAGCGCTACCCGGTCCGGATCACCGACGTTGATGACGGTTCCGGCCAGTTCTTCGGGGTGTAGGTTCAGGTGATAGACGCTGGTGTCTGGATTCAGGATAAGTTCAGAAGGAGGGATGTTATTCATGCCTTGAAGAAACGTAATTTTGTACAATAATAAACCAATTTTACCCATGGCGAAAAACCGCATCCTCGTTCCCATTGACTTTTCAGACCAGTCTTTTATTGCGCTGGAACAGTCCTACAACCTATCTCGACTCACCAACGCTGAACTTTACCTGCTCCATGTCATTGACGAAGCGTTCCATTTGCCGTTGATTGGGGTAAAAGAGGATAAGTCGATGGAGAAGAAGGTTCAAAAAGCCATGGAAAAGTTGGCGGATGAGACCCACGAAAAGGCCGGTATTGAAGTGCAGGTCATGGTGGCCAAAGGCAAGATTTACGATGAAATCCAGAAGGCTGCCAAAAAACTCAAGACGTCCTTCATTATCATGGGTACGGCTGGCTCCATCGGTATCAAACGGTTTATCGGCTCGAACGCCCTCCGGGTCATTCGGGAAGCCGATTGTCCCGTCATCACCATCAAAGGTAAAAAGCACCGCAGCGGCTGCAAGCATATTGTCCTTCCTCTTGATCTTCAAAAAGAGACCAAAGAGAAGGTCAATAAAGCCATTGAGCTTTCCCGTCTGTTCGGATCAACCATTCACCTGGTGACAGTATTGTCCAGTGATGACGAATTCATCGTGAACAAGCTCAAGCGTCAGTTGGAGCAAGTCCATGACTATGTGGAGAAAAACCAGATTCCCTGTATGTCAGAGACCATCGAGGGTTCCGATATCGCGGAAGAAGTCATCAAGTATTCCAAAAAAGTCAAGGCTGACTTGATCATGGTCATGACCCAACAGGAGATGGGATGGACAGACATGTTCATTTCTCCTGCTGCACAGACCATCATCAACGATTCGGACATTCCGGTGCTAAGTATCCGTCCCATCAAACGGAAGGATATGACACGATCCGTTTACGAGTATTGATATTACGCCATGAGTTCCTACCGCCTCCGCACTATCATCGTCGCTCACGACTTTTCTGAGACCGCGGAAGCAGCCATGGAGGCCGGTCTAGACCTCGCTATTCGCTCCGGCGCTGTGCTTCATGTATTCCATGGTCTGGAAACCCATTCCTTTCCTTTTTCCCTGAGTCAGCTCTTTTCGGATCAAACCAAAGGATTCGAAAAGAAATGGGAGGAAAAGGCCCGGGAAAAATTCCAGGAACTCGTATCATCACTGGAATCCCGGTTACCCGGTAGGATTGTCGCCCATTTCGAGCAGGGACGCTTCCATAAATCGATGCTGACTCTGGCGGAAAAACTTTCCGCCGATCTGCTCATCCTGGGCGCACATGGCACAGGTGGAATACAGCAGTTTCTGGTGGGTAGCAACACGGTGAAAGTGATCATGAATGCCCCGTGTCCGGTCATTTCGGTTCACAAAGGTGGCTCACGTTTACCGATTCGAAACATCTTAATTCCGATTGATCACTCCAGCGTCTCCCGTCAAAAGGTGCGCTACGCCACCGAAGTCGCTCGACTTACCGGAGCAACCATACATATCATTGGAGTATCCTCAGTTAACGATGAGGAGATGCTTCGTAAAATGGAGCGTCGGGTCCAACAGGTTGGCGACTATTTGGGGGATCATGGTGTGACCTTCGGAACTAAAATCGTTCAAGGGAGTCAGCTCTCTCAGATCACCTTGGATCAATCCTTGGTTACTCAGGCTGACCTCATTGTTATTATGACTGAGCAGGAGGGAAGTGGTCTCTTTTTAGGCAATGCCGCTCAACACGTGATCAATCACTCCACCATTCCGGTAATGACCGTTCGACCCGACAAAGAAAATCCCGATACCATTTCAGTGGGTTATTGAACTTACCGCTCATCTCCTGTATGACACATCCTGTTCTTCCCGTTGAGATCATCACCATTGGTGATGAATTGCTGATTGGTCAAGTCGTTGATACCAACAGCGCCTGGATGGGTCAACAACTCAACCTGCTGGGCATCAAAGTGGTTTCACGGCATTCCGTGGGCGATGACAGGAACAGTATCCTGGAGGCGCTGAATCAGGCTTCCCAGCGGGCACGTGTCGTGTTGATCACTGGCGGACTAGGCCCTACCAAAGACGATATCACCAAGAAGACGCTCGGAGAATATTTGGGAAAAGGATTTGAGTTCAACGAATCTGTATATGATAACGTCCGACGGATTTTTGCATCGCGCGGTAGAGAAGTCACCCCCACCAACCGCAGCCAGGCTGAAGTGATTTCAGGTTGCACGGTGTTGAATAACCCTCGTGGAACAGCACCCGGCATGTGGATGGAGCACCACGAAGTCATTTACATCTCACTTCCCGGTGTTCCTTCGGAGATGAAAGGCATTATGCTGGAAGAGGTCCTTCCGAGATTGAAAGCCCGTTTCCCCCTTCCTCCGATCTTGCATCGGACATATCTCACTCAAGGAATTGGAGAATCCTGGTTATCCGATCAGCTGGAAACATGGGAAACCGCTCTACCTAAACAAATCAAGTTGGCCTATCTGCCAACGGCCGGTCAAGTGCGTCTGCGGCTTACCGCATCCGGTGAAGAAGAAGTAAAACTAACTCAGCTGTTGGATTCGGCTGAATCCGATTTGATTCCGTTGCTTGGCACCTACCTTTATGGCAGGGATGAAGAAAAGTTGGAAGCGGTGGTCGGCCAATTGCTTTCTGAAAAAAAGCTGACCCTGTCAACGGCGGAGAGTTGTACGGGAGGTTATATCGCCCACCGCATCACTTCGATTTCCGGTTCGTCGGAATACTATGTAGGATCTTTGGTGACGTATGCCAATCGTATCAAGGAGGAAAAAGCTAATATCGATCCGGAAATGCTAAAGGCTAACGGCGCGGTCAGCGAACCCGTCGTACGCGCCATGGCTGAGAATGTACGTGAAAGCATGTCCAGTGATTATGGCGTAGCTACCAGCGGCATCGCCGGTCCGGGAGGAGGCACGCCGGAAAAGCCGGTGGGAACCGTTTGGATTGCCGTTGCCGGTCCTCACCGCACCGTAGCGCGTAAATTGGAATTGGGAGTAGGGCGTGAACGCGTAATCCATGAAACTGCCCTGTACGCCTTGAGTTTACTCCGGCAAGAGATTTTGTCAGCGAACTCCTGACCTCGAAGTCAGGCACAAGAAATCACTGTTGCGCCATAGCGTATCGTATTCAGTCACGTGAGCTAGCAAGTAATTTGATAGAGATGGTTCCTGCAAGTCCGGTTGATTTTTTTCGTTACCCAGTACCATCAAGTGTCTTCCTTTTGAACGCAGATACTTTTGCTGTTCAATGACATCGGCATCGGGCGGAAAATACGTGCTTGATTTTCCGGTGTAATAATACATGGCTCTCGGCTTGCAAAATACAATGGTGGTTGAATCGTCTACTTGGGAGCGTATGAAGGTGAATAATGCTGTTGAGGCTGTATCCTGGGGACTTCCAGCTGTTTTTATGTCGTTCAGTTTGGCATAAGAGGCTCGGATGTTTCCAACCAGTAAGAAAATCAAACACAGGCTAATCACAACCGATGATCCACGAGATGGAATACGGTTGCTGATATAAATTAAAAGTGAAAATAATTGTAGGGAAAGGTATGGGATGACCGGTAACA
>CAYWDY010000201.1:3855-4789 GCA_964455985.1 uncultured Flavobacteriales bacterium | reverse complement strand
AATGGGCGTTGAATTCCAGGGTATCACCGGTCTCCGGAAGCTCGTCAAAACGCCCCAGATCATTTGGCGAAAGGATGTTTGCTTCAGTCCCAAGAATGCTTCGTGCTTCTTCCAGTTTGTGTTGATTATTGGTGGCGAATACCAAGTCGATCAGATGCTTCAGCATACCCCAAAAATGCAAAATTTCTGTATCTTTGAATGAATAGCTTGTTGTAAATCACCACGCATGAAAAAAGCACTTATTACGGGTGTTACCGGACAAGACGGCGCCTACTTGGCCGAACTCTTACTCGCCAAAGGGTACGATGTACACGGCATCAAACGCCGCAGTTCACTTTTCAATACGGACCGTATCGATCACCTTTACCTTGATCCGCATGAGAAGAATATCCATTTCAAGCTGCATTACGGTGATCTGACCGATAGCACCAATCTGATCCGCGTTATTCAAGAAGTTCAGCCGGATGAGATTTATAATCTCGGAGCCATGTCTCACGTAAAGGTCAGTTTTGAGACACCAGAATATACCGCCAATGCAGACGGTATCGGAATACTTCGAATTCTCGAAGCGGTACGTTTATTGGGCTTGTCCCAAAAGACGAGAATCTATCAAGCCTCTACGTCTGAGTTATACGGATTAGTCCAGCAGGTACCTCAATCAGAGTCTACTCCCTTCTATCCGCGTTCTCCGTATGCCGTAGCCAAGCTCTACGCCTATTGGATCACGGTCAATTACCGAGAAGCTTATGGCATGTATGCCGTCAATGGCATTCTTTTCAATCATGAGTCACCTTTGCGCGGAGAAACCTTTGTTTCCCGTAAGGTGACTCGGGGTGTTGCACGGATTGCCCTAGGGCTGCAAGACCAGCTTTTCATGGGCAATCTAGATGCGAAACGCGATTGGGGACATGCGAAGGATTACGTAGAAGCCATG
>CAYWDY010000201.1:0-3845 GCA_964455985.1 uncultured Flavobacteriales bacterium | reverse complement strand
GACAATGGCGGCGACCCGGGTGATTCCTTCCTCGATGTCCCGGAGGATTTCGTCATCGCTACCGGTAAAACCACTTCTGTCCGTGATTTCATCGTGAAGGCATTTGTGGAAGCGGGTATACAGATTGAATTCCAAGGATCCGGAGTGGACGAAAAAGGAATCGTCGTGGATTGTAAACGGCCAGATTGCAAGATCAAAAAAGGAAGCACGGTGGTATTAATCGACCCCCGTTATTTCCGACCTACGGAAGTCGATCTTCTGTTGGGTGATGCCACCAAGGCCTTTGAGAAACTCAACTGGCGACCCAAATATGACCTCGATTCTTTAATCAAAGAAATGGTTGCTGCCGACCTGGAGCTTTTCCGTAAGGACAAGTATCTTAAAGAGGGCGGACATACCATTTTCAATTACCATGAATAAGGACTCCAGCATTTTCGTCGCCGGTCATCGTGGCATGGTCGGCTCCGCTCTGGTGAGAAAACTACAGCAAGACGGATATGAAAATCTCATCCTTCGGACATCCGCTGAACTAGACTTACGCGACCAGTCAGCTACGGCTGACTTCTTCGCCGAACAAAAACCTGAATTCGTGTTTCTGGCTGCTGCCAAGGTGGGTGGTATTCATGCCAACAACACCTTTCGAGCTGATTTCATTCACGACAATTTGGCGATCGAACTCAATGTCATCCAGCAATCATATCTGCATAAAGTCAAGAAGCTCCTCTTTTTAGGATCCTCTTGTATCTATCCCAAGAACGCCCCTCAACCGCTAAAGGAAGAATACCTCCTCACCTCTTCCTTGGAATCGACGAATGAACCGTATGCCATTGCCAAAATTGCAGGCATAAAGCTTTGCGAAGCCTACCAGGACCAATACGGCTGTCCTTTCATTTCCGCCATGCCCACCAACTTGTATGGCCCTAACGACAATTACGATTTGAATGAGTCACATGTATTACCGGCTCTCATCCGTAAAATACATGAAGCGAAAGTACAAGGCCACGAATCCGTGACCATATGGGGAACTGGAAGACCCTTACGCGAATTCCTTCATGTCGACGACTTGGCCAAAGCCTGCATACACTTGATGCATCATTATGTCGATCGCCAATTTGTGAATATTGGATTTGGTCAAGACATCAGCATCATTGACTTGGCTCGTACTATTGCCCGAATCATCGGGTTTGAAGGTGAAATCAAAAAAGACTTATCCAAGCCTGACGGAACTTTTAGAAAATTATTAGACTCCACCCGTCTACGCCAAATGGGTTGGGAACCGGAAATCGGCCTGGATGAAGGAATACGGTCTGCGTACTCTTCTTTTGTCCTGGACTATTCAAAATTGGGCTGACTCCACCAGCGGCCACAGGACTATTTCAAGATAATTGTCAAACCTTCACACGTCGGAGGTTATTTACGTTTGAAAAGGTTGGTGAAGAAGAGGCGCACAATCGCTAACATACGTCGGGTGAACATAGCCGGAGGATATTCACGAAAGGCTTTAAAAACAAATTTTATCGAGGCCCATGATTTTCCTTCGAGTAATAAGTGTAGGGCTATGTAGGTGTCGAAGTGAGCACGCATGACGGCCCTGTATGGTCCATACACCTTTGCGGCCTCCTTGTCTTCGAGGGCATATCCAATAGACAAGAATTTTCGCAGTTGCAGTTTGAGTTCAGAAGTCTGAATGACACTGCGCCCTTCGTGAGAGATCAGGGCAGCACAAATCCGTTTCGAATGGACAATGGGATACCGAGCGGATAACCGTAGCCATAATTCCCAGTCTTCACTTCCGGACATCTGCCTTGATTCATTGAACCGTACGTTTTCAAAAACTTCTTGCCGGATAAAGACACCCAAGCATGACAATGGATTTCCACGGGCCAGTACAGAAATAAAATCATGATGATCCGCATCCATTTTCAATACCGGACGCTTATCACGAATGATTTCATAGCCCAGGTGAATCCAAGGGACTTCACCATATTGAGAGATAATCCGACTGGCTTCATCGAGATAATGTGGGTACAATAGGTCATCCGAATCGCAGAAAGTCACGTAACGTCCACGTGCCATGTCGCCTCCTCGGTTTCGAGCTGCAGCTCGTTCTTTATTTTCTTGGTACACGTACCTAAGTCGACTATCTGAAAACGCGGCTACGACATCACGAGTATTATCTGTACTTCCATCATCTACAATGATGATTTCAAAATCAGGAAAGTCCTGTTTAAGTGCCATTTCCACCACATCCTTAAGCATATGCCCCCGGTTGTATGATGGAATGACAATAGAAAAGAAGGGGACATCCATAGGCGTCGTCATGATCTTGCCGTCAAATCTAATTTTACCGCCTGAGAATCCTCCTTCATCAATCGGATCATCCTGGAAACCATATAGGTCCTAAAGGCCAGTTGATTGAAATCCGATCTGTATTGAATCAAGTCTTGGCGTAGTTTCTTCTTCAACTGCCAAGGCACCTGGGATTTAAGCCATAAGATTAAGCTGTCGTTGGTCCTGTTGACCATGTCATCATCTACTTTTAGATGGTTCTCGATCCATTGCAGGAAATCCCTTCCAAAAAGATTACGGCAGGACCCTTGGTGGAACTCATCAAGTATGGACGCGACAAATCGGGCTGAGCGCAAAATGGCAAAGGGCTCAGGTATGGAAGCCTTACGGGCAAAAGGCATTCGAGGCTCCAAGTGCTGCACATATTTGGTATATAAGTGCTTCGACGTCCGATCCGAATCCGATAATGAAATACAATACCTGATCAACGTATCGTGCAGCAACGGATTGAATATTTCCAAATACGAGCTACCTACATCGTGAAGACTGGTCAAAACATAGGGAATCCTGAATGTCCTATACAATCGATCACGCCACGATGCCAAGCTCTCCATGTCCCTGCGGGCGAACCTTTCAGGAACCTCTTGACGGGGCAAGTCGAATTTCTGCAACGGAAGCATGTTGGAGTTGTCTTCCATAAAATGAAAATCGAGCGAAATGCGTACATCTTTTTCCGTAGAACAAGGCAGCCAACCGAAAACCTCATCCGCACGGTACATGATGCGGTATCGCTCAGAGGATAACTTACTCCACATATACAACCCGTCCATGAATGAATTGATATGATCCAACCTACCCTCTCCCGACCGTAGGAACTTTTCAATATGGAAAGGAAAATCGGAAGCATTCAGATCCGTAGCGAAATAGCGATTGGTCACTCCCATACTGCGGGCTACTTGGGCGGCAATGAAAGCATCCGAGTCAACTTCTTCCCGTGCAGCAATCAATCCCCAAGTCACGGTATCCAACCCCCGGTATTGCTTGTTCATCTTATTCAGAATGACCCTGGAATCGAACCCTCCCGATAACGCCAGGATATCATGCTGTTTATGAAAACTTGTTTGGGAAAAAACCGACTCCATCAACTCATCCAACTCCTTGGGGCTTTCTGAAGGAATTATCTGGTCTTCGGTGATTCCAATCCGGTGCTCTAGCTTCCACGTCTCCCGTTTCAGGGTAAGAAGCGCATCGGCACCTAGATGTATCAGTCTTCGATCCCACGAATGCCCGGGACCCAAGTTGCCGGTGGCCAACATCCATGCCATGGCCTGCTCATTCAATTCAAAAGATCCCAGAAATCGGATAATAGCGCGTTGCGAACTTGAAAAGATAAAGCAGTGGTCATTCTTATAATACCATGCCGATCTCCCACCCACTTTATTCGATGTGATTTTTACGGTCTGTCCATCGCTATGACATGCTAGAGAGATGAATCCAGTACCCGATGCGGAGAAATGTCCGTGTGACTCATGATCCAAGGCAGACCCGGTACGAAA
>CAYWDY010000200.1:0-4804 GCA_964455985.1 uncultured Flavobacteriales bacterium | reverse complement strand
ATGGCGGTGGATCCGGCCACAGCATCTGCAGTCAACATGGTATATTCATTGACTACCGTATTCGCAGCGGTGATTGTTTTCGCCCCGTCTTTACCGGCTTGGCCCAAAGCACCCATCCAAGTAAAAAGCAATCCGACCAACAGAAGAAAGCGCCTGCCGTAAGCCATGATAATCAAATGCATACGGGTAAAGATAGGGAAGTAAAGAATGGGAAAACAGGGCGTTAGACGCTATTCCCAGCGGAAAAAGCGAACAGCCATCACATAGGCCAGGAGGCCCCAAATCGCTATGGCGCCTAATTGAGGCCCCAAATCAAAAAGCGTGGCTCCTTCGAAAGCAATTTTTCGCAAAGCATCATTCAAATAGGTAAGGGGCAGCAGCTTGCTGATGAACTGGAGCCAGGTTGGAAATACTTCAGGAGAGAAAAAAGTGCCGCTTAACAAGAACTGAGGAAGTGTGATGATGTTTGCGATCGGAGGGATGGTACTTTCCGTGCGGGCAATGCCAGATACAACAAACCCCAAGCCCATAAAGACAACGAGTCCCAAGGCACATACGGTTAACATCGTCAGTATCGTCGTAATGCCGTTGATCAACGTGAATCCGAATACGAAGCGGCCCATCAGCAAAATCAAGGATGCTCCAATAAGCTGGAAGCCCAAGCGACTGATCATCTCTCCCAGGATGATGTGTATTCGACGGACGGGGGTGGCAAAAAAACGTTTCAGCACCAACGTCTGTCGAAGGGAGAAAAAGACAAATGCGGTTCCGAATACACCGGCACTTAAAATGGAAAAGCCAAGCTGTCCGGGTAAAATGAAATCAATGGTTTTGTATTCACGTCCGGGGATCTCCGAAGGAACCAGGGTGGCCAATGGCTGATCGCTGTGCTCCAACCGCTTCATGTCATCCGGCATGGAGGATTCCAGCTCCTGCAAACGAAGCATGTTCTGTCGGTTGACGGCATCTCCAACCACGGAAATAACTACACGCGCTTTTTCCCGAGTAGCCTTGGAGGTAATGACATCCACCTGGGCTGTTCCTTTTATCGTGTCTATCCGGTGAACGCGTATGATGGCATCTAGTCCTCCCTTTTGCAATTTATCCGTGAGTACGGCATAATCACGCTCTGGAGTAAATCGAAGTACAGGTGTCTGCTTAAGCTCCTCAAAGACGTGTGAGGTAGTGTCAGACGTAGAATCTACGGCAACATCCAATCGAATACCGCCTGGGTTTATAAATCCGAAGGCAACAATGAAGACGAGGGGGAAAAGCAGTCCGAAGATAATGGCGGACGGACTTCGAAGCATGCTTTGAAAGCTCGCTTTCGAAATGGCTAGCATGGCCGACCACTGATTATACTGTTTCTCCTTCATGTGCTTTATTCCTCCCGAAGGGTATGTCCGGTCAGCGAAAGAAATACATCCTCCAGATTAGCTTTTTTAACCTCTTTGGTACGCTCGAATCCGCTCTCCACCAGTTTGTCTACCAATCGACCCGGAGAATCCATGGCGATGATCTTTCCTTTCTCGATGATGGCTACCCTGTCGCAGAGCTGTTCCGCTTCATCCATATAATGGGTGGTAAGTACGACTGTTGTTCCGTTCTTACGAATATCAAGAATCAAGTCCCATAGATTACGTCTGGCCTGCGGGTCAAGTCCGGTAGTGGGCTCATCCAGAAAAACGACTTGCGGCTGGTTGATGAGCGTGGTGCAAACGGAGAAGCGTTGTTTTTGTCCGCCGGAAAGCTCTTTGTATTTGGCCTTGGCCTTATCCTCTAATCCGACCCGCGCCAGCATCGTCATGGGATCCACGGGTCGATGATAAAGCCCGGAGAACAATCGAATCTGCTCGATCAGGGTGATGTTGGGATAGTAGCCTGCAGCCTGCAACTGAACGCCGATGCGCTTTTTGATCTCGTCGGGATGTGTGTCGGTGGAGTATCCACATACCTTAACCTCCCCGGACGACTTGGGACGAAGCGTTTCGATGATTTCCAACGTGGTTGTCTTACCGGCGCCATTCGGTCCCAATAGACCAAAAATCTCTCCTTCAGAAACCGAAAAAGAAATGCCATCGACCGCGGTCAAGGCATCGTATTTCTTGGTAAGCTGGTGGACGGAAATGATATCGCTCATCGGTATTCGTGCAGCAAAGCTACAGGATAAAGGAGCGAAACGTATGTAGTAAGAATGAATTTTGAGCCTGACTTAAAACAGGTTGAGGCGGCTCATCAGGTTATCCTTATAAGACTTGCCGATAGGAATCCGGTTCCCGTCGATAATACAGGCGTTCTCTTCCAGCGCATTGATCTTGTCGATCTGGATGATGTATGAACGATGTATCCGGGCGAAATTCAACGGGGGCAGTTTGGCTTCAATGTCCTTCATGGAACTGTGAAGTATGAACTGCTCTTTGTTGTTGGTCTTGATGATCACGTAATTATCCAGAGCCTCGATCCAGAGAATGTCTTGGAAGTTGACTCGCACAAACCTGGAATCCTTCTTGATGAAGAAGCTGTTGTTGGCATAAATATTCTCCAGGAAGTTGAAAAGATTCTTGTCGGTGGCGGAATCCGCTGGGGCGGGCTTTCCCGATCCAGATAGAACGAAAGCACAACCGTTTATCTTATTGTTGACCGTGAGAATGGGGAAGGTGTTTACGGATACCTTGTTTTCTCCCGCGCCATTGGATACGGCAATCGGTGAGTCGCTCGATTGACCCGCTTCTCCGACAACGGTTTTGGCCAAATCCTTTAGTGCGTCTTTAGTCTCAGAGGAAGAATTCTTCATCGCTACCGAGATGTCCTTGCCTAAGGCTTCTTGTTTCAGACAGCCGGTGAGCGTTTCTGCCATCTTGTTCATGAAAATCACCTTCTCGTTCGAATCGGTTATGATCACGGCGACATCGACACTGTCCAGGGCGGCGGCGAACCGGTTCCCCTTGTTCTGCAGCTCAAGATCCTTGGTGTATTTATAGTAGGCTATCTCGATGGCAGTGCGGATATCATCTTCGTCAAACGGTTTGATGATATATCCGTAAGGTTCCGTGAGCTTGGCGCGTTCCAACGTATTCTTATCGGAAAACGCGGTCAAGAATATAAAGGGAATCTGATAATGCTGATGAATCTGGTCGGCCACCTGTATGCCATCGATCTCACTGCTCTTCAGGTTAATGTCCAGCAGTATTAAATCCGGATTCAACTTTTCAATCGCATCCAACGCTTTTTTTCCATTGGAAAAAGGGTCGAACGCTTCGTATCCCAACTTATTGAGAATTCGCTGGATATCCTTGGCGACGATGATCTCGTCCTCCACAATCATGATTTTAAGCGTAGCCATAGTCAACCTTTAACGTGGCTTATACTGAAAAGCCGGTATCGGGGTTTCTGTTTTGGTGTTTCGGATAAGGAAATGTGACTGAAAAAGTCGTACCCGGACCTTCCTCCAGTAAGAGATTGCCATCCAGCTGATTGGTAAGAGCCTGGATCAACTGCATGCCTAGTGTTTCCGTAGCCGCCAAATTAAACTCGGGGCCCAGTCCGATTCCATCATCCTGAATACGTAGGGAAATGGTGCCGTCGTTGCGTTTCAGGTAAATACGTATGGCGCCGGTACGAGGAATGGGAAAGGCGTATTTATAGGCATTACTGACCAACTCATTGACCAAAAGTCCGCACGGCATAGCGGTATCCATGTCTAATCCGACCGGGTCGGTGTGAAGCTCGACTTTAATGCGATCCGATTTGTCGCCATACGCTTGGTATAGATAGTGGCAAAGCTTTTCGATGTATTCACTGAAATTGATCTCCAGCAGCTCCTCCGCTTGATAGAATTTCTCGTGGACCAAGGCCATGGAGCGTACACGCAACTGACCATCCTTCACCACCTTCAGTGTTGACTCGTCCCTGATATAGCCCGATTGCAGATTAAGCAAACTGATGATGATCTGAAGGTTGTTTTTAACCCGGTGGTGGATCTCTTTGAGGAGAACATCTTTCTCCTTCAACGAATGCTGGATTTGTTCTTGCATTCGCTTGGTGTACGTGATGTCGGTATCCACCAGCACCAGTTTTTTCAAGGCGCCGGTTTGGTCGTCATAAATCGGAGTAAGGGTGGTCGAAATCCATTGTTCATGACCGGATGATGCGGGTAAGTACGATTCGAAAGACTGGGCCTTACGGCTTTCGATTGCTTTTCGCAACTCCTCTTCAACCTGATGGTGTAATCCCAAGAATCCCAGCTTGTGGCCGATGACATCTTCGGAACGACGGTGGTACCGGTAAAGAAACCCTTCGTTAACCCACTCTACGATTCCGGTAGGTCCGGCAAGCAGAACCGCATTATCGGTTCGTGAGGCGACCAACGATAATTTCTCCAGCTCGATGGTCTTTTCGACCAATTGCCGTGTTTTAACCTGTACGCGCTCCTCCAGCAATCCGGCGAATCGACTGTAAGCTCCGGCCCGAAGCCTGAAATAGACGTAAAGGGTTCCGGTAAATAGTAAAAAGCTGATAATGAGCAGCCATACATCCCGCCAAAGCGATTCGGAATAAACCAAGATGAGGGCTACGTTCATGATCAATGCCATTTAACCGAAAATACCCCCTTAAGGTTATCCGATTATTAAGCAGGATCTGAAAAATAAAAAGGCGGTCATAAGTTGACCGCCTTAATTATGGTACGAGAATAGCTGATTATTCGAAATCGCTGGCCTTGGGCATCACATCGCCGGGCGTGCGCAGGCGGGGGGTGGCGGGATCCTCGGCGCGGTTGCCCTGGGCACGGGAATGGCCGGGCGGA
>CAYWDY010000199.1:0-4805 GCA_964455985.1 uncultured Flavobacteriales bacterium | reverse complement strand
CAATAAACATCCATTTCTTCCAAGGTCATATCTCGCAGCGACTTGCCTGCTTTCCCAGCTGCCTCTTCGAGGTATTGGAATCGTCGTATGAACTTACGGTTGGTTTTTTCAAGGGCTTCTTCGGGGTTGATATCCTTGAAACGAGCGTAATTGATCAAGGCGAACATCAGATCACCGAACTCTTCCACCGCTTTTTCCGGCGGACCGTTTTTGCCGGCCTCCTGGAATTCACCTAACTCCTCCTCTACTTTCTCCCAAACCTGATCCGCTTTTTCCCAGTCGAATCCGACACCGCGGGCCTTTTCTTGGATGCGCATGGCCTTGATCATCGCCGGCAGGGATTTCGGCACCCCACCCAAGGCGGACTTATTACCCTCTTTCAATTTGATCATTTCCCAGTTTCGCTTCACATCCTCCTCGTCCTGGACCTTGACATCCCCGTAGATATGTGGGTGGCGCTGAATGAGTTTTTCGCATTGGGCATGGATGAGTGATTCCAAATCAAAGGCTCCGAGTTCGCGGCCGATACGGGCATAAAAGACAATGTGCAGCAGCAAATCACCCAACTCCTTTTTGACCTCCTGAAGATTCTCGTCCATGATGGCGTCCGACAGCTCATGGGTTTCTTCAATCGTAAGGTGACGCAACGAAGCGATCGTCTGCTTCTTATCCCAAGGGCATTGCTCACGAAGCTCGTCCATGATGGTAGCCAATCGTTCAAAGGCCAAAGCCCGTGCTGTAGTGCTCATTTCAAATTCAATTTGAAGCGAAAATACTACTTCCGATCCGAATGAACATTCCCTCCTTCGGTTTGTTACCATACCGTGTCTATCCATTGCCTCCGAACCTGTCAAGATCTTCCCCTTTCGCTGGAAGAAGCGTGGGATTTCTTCTCCTCGCCTAAAAACCTTTCCCTCATCACGCCTCCTGAAATGAACTTTGTCATTCAGGATGAACATCTGGCGGAGAAGACCTACGCCGGCCAGATCATCTGCTACAAGGTTTCCCCGCTTCCCGCTTTCCGCACCACGTGGGTAACGGAGATCACGCATGTGGAAGCTCCTAATTTCTTTGTCGATGAGCAGCGTAAAGGCCCCTACAAGTTATGGCATCACCAGCATCATTTCGAGGCCACACCAAACGGAGTCCGAATGACTGACATCGTGCATTACGAAGTTCCCATGGGCATCCTGGGCGATATTTTGAACCGGCTGTTCATCCGAAGCAAAATCCAGGGTATATTCGACTATCGCACCCAAAAGCTGGAATCGCTATTTCCCAAAAAATAAAAAAGTCGCCCGGTTGAGCGACTTGGTGTGTGTGTTTCCGTGTGGATCAAGGAATCAATTGAGTTTGTAGGGTACTACAAGGTTGAATTCGGGTATTCGAACGTGAAACTGACGTTTGTCGATCAGACGCTCCATGATATAGCTGCCGAACATCTTTCCGATTTCTGAATCGAGGTTGCAACCGGAGATATACTGATACGATTCGCCCGTGCTGATGATAGGTTGTTCGCCTACTACGCCTTCGCCTTCTACTTCGCGGTTGGTTCCGTTGGAATCCAGGATGAACCAATGACGGCGGCGAAGCTGGATGGAGAAATCGCTGTTGTTGGTGATGGTCACCCGATACGCGAATACATGTTGGTCAAGAGACGGCGTGCTCTGATCCTGACGGTAAAAAACCTCTACGCTTACTTTAACTCCGGATGTTACTTGTGTGACCATGGCGTTGCAAACTGATGATTCAAATGTAACAAAGGAGGCCGCCCAAAACAGCATTTTTTGATAAAAATCAGCAAATGAATGGGTGAATGGCTAAAATCCGGGTACCAATCACTGACCGGCGCTAATGCGCTCGAAAAGCACCTCCCACTCCTTAGTCTTTTGGGCCAGTTCACTTTCCAAGGATTGAAACGATCGCATGGCCGTATCGAAGCGGGATGGATCACCGTAAACCGAAGGATCTGCTAGTTCGGATTCCAAACCCGACTTTTTTTCATTCAATCGGTTGATCTCTGCTTCCAACTTATCAAACTGTTGCTTGAGTTTCTTCTGCTCTTTGCTGGGCTCTTCCGTTTTCTTAGGAGGTGTAGGTTTGGTTTCCTTCTTGACGGTCGCAGAGGCGGTTTCGACTGACTTGGATTTGTTCTTGGCTTGCTCGCGTTGCGAGGCTTCAAACTCCTCGTAGTTGCCGGGGTATTCCCGGATACGCTGATCCTCAATCCACCAGATTTTATTGGCAATGCAGGAAAGGAAATGACGGTCGTGGGAAACCACGATGAACGTACCTTCATAATCTTCCAACACGTCGATCAGGATGGAGACAGAATGCATGTCGAGGTGGTTGGTCGGCTCATCCAGAATCAAAAAGTTCGCTTTCGTCAGGATGGTTTTGGCCAAGGCCACACGGGCTTTTTCTCCGCCGGAAAGGACAGATATCCGTTTGAACACATCGTCACCTGAGAAAAGGAAAGCACCCAGCAAGGCCCTTAACTCGGACTCTTTTTTATCCGTAGCCCAATCGGCCAGTTCAGTGATGAGGTCATTTTGAAGGTTGAGCGATTCCAACTGGTGCTGGGCGTAAAATGCCGGATGTACTTCATGGACTTCCGATGCAGCGCCTTGAAATGGCTCCGAACCGTTGATCATGCGCAGCAACGTGGATTTCCCCCTGCCGTTGGCTCCGATCAACGCGATCTTATCGCCGCGCATGATGGTGGCCTGCGTGTTTTTTAGCAGGTGTAAATCGCCGTAAGACTTACCTTGGATAGCGACATCCGCCACGACTTTTCCCGGCTGTCGGACAATGTCGAATCGCACGGCGATTTCAGGGCCATCACTTTCTACCGCATCGACACGCTCCATCTTATCCAACATCTTGATCCGGGACTGGGCCATGCGGGCTTTGGAAGCCTTGTAGCGAAAGCGGTCGATGAGCTTCTGTTGCTCCTTGATATATTGCTGTTGGTTGCGATACTGAGATTCCTGCAACTCCAACCGTTCGGTCTTTTGCTGGATGTAGGAAGTGAAGTTTCCGGAATAGAGGGTAATCTTCTGTTGGGCGATTTCGGCGATCTTGTTGACCACCCGGTCCAGGAACCAGCGGTCGTGTGACACCACAATCACGGTACCACGGTATTTTTGGAGGTATTCTTCAATCCATTGGATGGATGGTAAATCAAGGTGGTTCGTCGGTTCGTCCAGCATGAGAACGTCAGGCTCACGCAGCATGATCTTGGCTAGCATGACACGCATCCGCCAACCGCCGGAGAACTCTTTGTAGGATCGCTTCAAATCCTCTGTACTGAAACCAAGTCCTTCGAGGAGCTGCGCTGTCTTCTGTTCAATCCGGTAGCCATCCAATTGTTCGAATTGCATCTGGCGGTCATGGAGACGCTCCAGAACGGCGTCTGATGTATCCCCTTCTTCGAGCTTCTTGAGCAATGACTCGATTTCCTTCTCCACCGCTAACGCTTCGGCAAAGGCACCCATGGCGACGTCATGGATGGAATCGTCGGAAGAGAAACTGAGCAGGTCCTGATTCAGAAAGCCAATCGTAAGTCCGCGTATGGCATTGATCTCCCCGGACTCGATGGAGTATTCTTTGTTGATGATTCGGAGCAAGGTGGACTTGCCTGTTCCGTTCCGGCCTACTAAACCGATTTTTTCTCCCGGATTGATTTGCCAAGTGGCGTTCTTGTAAAGGTACCTTCCCCCGAACTCGAAACTGATGTCATTAAGTGTCAACACGGCGCAAAGGTCTGAATAATGTACCGAATGTGGAATACTGACCGGAATATTGAATGAATCAAAAATGTTGAAATGATTACCTTGGCGCCACCAACCTCAAAAAAGATCTTGCTATGGGACTCATGCATGAATTCAAATCCTTTATCAACCGAGGCAACGTGCTCGACCTGGCCGTGGGTGTCGTCATCGGCGCCGCCTTCGGGAAAATTGTGAACTCGTTGGTCACCGATATCATGATGCCTCCCATTGGATATCTGATCGGCGGCATCAACTTCACGGACTTCAAGGTCCACTTGCACAACCTGACAGCCGGAGTAGCCGATGTGACCTTGAACGTAGGCAGCTTCATTCAAGTGGTCATTGAATTCATCATCGTGGCTTTTTGCGTATTCCTCGTGGTACGGGCGTTCAACAACCTGAAAAAGAAAGAAGCCCCGGCTCCGCCTGCCGGCCCTTCAGCCGAAGAAAAACTATTGACTGAAATCCGTGACTTACTTAAAAATAATTCCCGCTGAAACCATGAAAAAACAATTCATCCTGATTCTTACCCTGACGCTCCTTGCCCACCTCCATTCAATGGCGCAGGCCGGTAATGTGGGTGGTATTGCCACCTTGTCGAATGACACCTTGAAAGAAGCTACCGGTTCCGGAAGATGGATTCGTGGCGGATTCGTGAACATCGCCTTCTCCCAGGTCAGCCTCTCAAACTGGGCGCCCGGCGGTGTAGGATCCTTCTCCGTGTCCAATACCGGCATCCTGTTCGCCAACTACGACAAGGGCCGTTTCCGCTGGGATAATAACCTGAACATGTCGTATGCCGTGCAAAAATCAGGCGATGAGAGACTTCGTAAAACGGACGATCAAATCGACTTCACGTCCAAGATCGGATACCGTACGTCATCCGACAGCAAATGGTATTACAGTGCTCTCTTCAATTTCAAAAGCCAGTTTGCCAACGGGTACGATTACCCGAATGACTCCACGGTGGTATCCCACTTTTTGGCTCCGGCGTTTGTTGTTAACTCACTCGGTTTGACCTACCGCCCGGCC
>CAYWDY010000198.1:0-4807 GCA_964455985.1 uncultured Flavobacteriales bacterium | reverse complement strand
ATCTCCCACGATGACCACTTTGGCTACAGAAGGCGAATAATAATTCTCGTAATACCCCTTCACATCCTCCAAGGTGAATTTGCGTACGTTTTTATCGGACACATAGGCTCCCATCATATTAGGGCCATACAAAAGCTGATCGAAGATGTTATTTCCTACCGTTTCGGCCTGCTTACGCTCGTTCATCAAGGATTCGATGTACTGCTTTTTGTTTCGTTTGAAGTCTTCGGCATCGAAACGAGGATGCAGCAACTTTTCTTCCAAGAGCTTCAGGGTAGCATCCAGATTTTTGGTCAGTGTGCTGACCATGACGGAGGTTTCTGTCTTGTTCGCATTGAAACTGATCGTACTGCCCAGCTTTTCCAATTCAGCGGAAATCTGCTCCGTCGTGTAATTCTGGGTGCCCTCGTTCATCATGGAGGCAGTCAACTCAGCCAGACCGCATTTTTTAGGATCAGCCGCATTCACCAGATTGCCGCCGTCCATGCTGATCAACATGACGACTTTAGGTGCCTGACGGTTCTGCGTCCCAATCAGTTTCACGCCATTGCTGAACGTAGCCTTGTATGATTCAGGAACTACAGGTGCTTTCGGAGGACCTGCTTGAGGACGTTTGCTGCGGTCAAAGGAATCTTTCGCTTTGACATATTTCAAGCCGGCGAATTCGGCTCCATCCGTAGGCTTCATGTTTGCATACGGATTGATGCTCTTGACGGAGTCTTTGGATTCGGGATCCTTAGGATACACATTGACGATAGCAGCGTATTTGTCCTTGATGTATTTGTTGAACACCCGGTTGATGTCTTCGATTTTCACTTTGCTGTAACGGTCGAGCTCATTCGCGAGGTTGAAAGAGTCCCGGGCGAAAAGCTGCCAGCTGGCCAAGTAAGAGGCTTTCCCGAACGTAGATTCTGATTGATCGACAATCGATGCCTCCATTTTGGCCTTGGCGCGAAGTAACGCTTCATCGGTGATTCCCGTCTTGCCGAATTCCTCCAACGTGGAATGAATCAGCTTCTCTGTTTCGTTGAAATCTTTAGGTAAATCGGCAAAGCCCATGCTCGGATAAGCAACGACGATGATCTGGAATTCACCCGACAATTCGCTGCTTTGGTATTGCACACCAGCTTGTATGGCTTTTTCAGGCTTGACGAAGTTTTTGTAGAAAATAGAGTTGTTTCCGCCTCCCATCATATCAGACAACAATTCCAGTGCGGCTTCGTCGCGGTGGTATTGAGGAACCGTAGGATATACCATCAGGGTCAGCGGCAAGTAAATGTTGTCGTTATAGTTTGCGTATTGGTCGGTAGCCAAAATGGGTGCCGGCACCCGCATCTTCTTTACTTCCGGACAGGACTGGATTGGGCCAAAATACTTATCAGCCAAGGCCACCACATCTTTGGGGTTGACATCGCCGACAACTGTCAGTAACGCATTATTTGGTCCATACCAACGCAAGAAAAAGTTCTTGAGGTCATCAACCGTTACACGATCCAGATCATCGACATATCCGATGGTTGGCCAGCTGTACGGGTGTCCGGGAGGATAAAGAATCTGATTGATCGTCTCCACGAAGGCCATGGCATAAGGCTGGTTCTCCACATTCTGTCCCTTCTCGTTTTTAACCGTAGCCCGCTGAATCTCGAACTTAGCTTGGGTCACAGAGTCCAGAAGAAATCCCATGCGGTCAGACTCCAGCCATAGCGCTACTTCCAGGTTATTGCTGGGAAGCGTCTCGAAATAAGTGGTGGCATCGCGCTCGGTGAAACCGTTCATGGTCCCACCTGACTCATTCACGATCTTGAAATGCTGACCGTCGCGGACATTGTCCGAGCCTTCGAACATCATGTGTTCGAAGAAGTGTGCGAAGCCAGACTTGCCGATACTCTCGCGCGCAGAACCGACGTGATAGGTAACGCGGACGTGCACAATCGGATTGGAATGGTCTTCGTGAACCAAAATGGTCAGACCGTTGGACAACTTCCACTTCTCGTAAGAAATGTTCATAGAGCCGGGTGTGGCCTCTACTTTTTCAATCAATTTGGGTTGGGCAAAAGCCCAGACCGGCAACCACAAAGCTGCCAGCAGGATGGTTTTTTTGAAGGACATAATGGTGGTTAAAAAAATGGTTGGTTTGCTGTCAATTCATTTTTCCGTACTTCTCTTTATCACCTGTACGGAAGTATAGCTGCTTGAGGGAGGATTTAACATCCGAATCGTCAGGACGGATCGAATAGGCTTTCTCCAAGTACGGCTGAGCCTCCTTGTATTTCACGATCGCTTTTTCTTTCATCTCCTTGTATTCCTTGTCAGACTTACTGGCGTTAGCCCCGTTGTCCAAGGCAACCCCTTCGTTGAAAATCATAGCCCCATAGTTAAAATTCAATTCGAAGTGGTCCGGAGCAATGGCCAACCCTTGGCCATAAGCTTCTTTGGAACGGGCTTTAAATTCAGCTGCTTCTGACTTTCCTTCAAATTCTTGTGCCAGGGATTCGTACACGGCACCTTTGACTAAATAAAGGGATGGATTTTTAGGATCGCGCTTAATGGCGTCGTCGAGCGTAGACAAGGCGTCTTTACCTTTTCCAGAGGCCAACAGAATGTTGATGCGGGTAAACATGAGAGCTACCGTATCCGGATAAGCCAACAGACCTTCGTCCAAAGCAGCCAGTGCTCCCGCGGTATCATTCAGGGATAGCAATGATTTCGATAAGGATGCATAGGTCTTGTCGCTATGCTCTTTCAAGGCGATGATTTGTCGGTAATACGTGACGGCCTTCTCAAACTGACCGCCTGCCTCAGCCGACATGGCTGCGTTACTGATGGCGGCGACCTCTCCCGGGGTCATCTGCAGGATGAATTCGAAATCAGTCAAGGCACCGGTATAATTACCATTCTGATAATTTTCTACGGCCTCATCGAAAATCTTATTCTTGATCGAAGGAATCAGTTGGGATTCGATTTCCAGAATCCAGGGATTCTTGGGGTCGATCGATTCGCATTTCATCAGACTTTGATAGGATTCCTGCAAACATTGCTTACAGAGGGAACCGTACTTCTCGTTGCGGTATAGGGCCAGAAGTACCTTACCCCGCCAGTACCACGTTTCAGCCGTCCCCAATGTAGTGGCATCCTGAATGGTTGAATCGGAAGCAGCCAAAGCCAAGTCCAACGCGGCTGGATCCTGCGACATGTACTTCTTTACTTCCTTAAGTTTGGCTTTCTGGGCGTGCGCACAAAGGCCTAACGCCAGCAGAATAGCCAGGGCATACAAACGTTGTCTCATGATGTTAAAGGATATCAGGATGCAGGATCAGGTTCAGTCGGTGGTGTACTATCGCCACTTTCCGTTTCACCGGGCAGGGAAACCTCGTCGGTACCGGATTTGCTTTCATCGTCATTGACTTCCACCTTGGCGACAGAAGCAATCTCATCGTCATCATCCAGTCGGATCACTTTTACGCCCTGCGTGGCTCGTCCCATGATCCGAATGTCAGCCATATCCATCCGGATGGTTACTCCGGATTTGGTGATGATCATTAAGTCGTCATTTTCTTCGACCACTTTGATGGCCACCAGATCGCCGGTCTTTTCCGTGATGTTGATCGTCTTGACGCCTTTAGCACCTCGGTTCGTCTTCCGGTATTCGTCCACTTCGGAACGCTTACCGTATCCTTTATCGGATACGACCAAAACGGATTCCTTCAGGGTGTCATTGACACAAACCATGCCCACAACGGCATCGTCCGCTCCGTCCAAGGTGACGCCCTTAACGCCGATGCTGTTACGACCCATAGGACGAACTGTCTCCTCGTCGAATCGCACCAGCTTTCCTTTACGGGTAGCCAGCATGATTTCATTTTTACCGTTGGTCAGCCTTACTTCCAACAGATGGTCACCGTCTTCGATGTTGATGGCGTTGATGCCGGAAAGACGGGGACGGGAATAGGCTTCCAAGGCGGTCTTTTTGATGGTGCCATTCCGCGTACACATCACGATGAAGTTGTTGTTGATGTATTCCTCGTCATCGAGTGTCCGCACGTTGATGAAGGCTTTCACCTTGTCATCGGGAGCTATGCTGATCAGATTCTGAATGGCGCGTCCCATGGAGGTCTTGTTACCTTCGGGGATTTCATAGACTTTCAGCCAGAAGCAGCGGCCTTTCTCCGTGAAGAAGAGCATGTAATTATGGGTGGAAGCCACGTAAATGTGTTCGACGAAATCGGAATCCCGGGTAGAGCTTCCTTTGGCTCCACGTCCTCCCCTGCCCTGCGTTCGATATTCGGTCAACGCAGTACGCTTGACATATCCGGCGTGGGAAATGGTGATGACTACATCTTCTTCCTCGATCATGTCTTCGATGGAGATCTCATCACCGGTGAACACGATTTCGGTACGACGGTCGTCACCGTATTTTTCACGGACATCATTCAGTTCATCTTTGATGATGTCCATGCGGAGTGATTCATTAGCCAGTACATCGCGGTAATAGTCGATCAGTTTCATGAGTTCCGCGTATTCATCGCGGATCTTATCACGCTCCAGACCGGTCAACCGTTGCAAGCGCATTTCCAGAATGGCTTTCGACTGAATTTCGGACAGTCCGAATTTCTCCATCAGACCGTCTTGGGCGATCTGTGGAGTTTGGGAAGCGCGAATCAATGCGATCACCTCGTCGAGGTGGTCCAGTGCGATCAACAAACCTTCCAGAATGTGAGCTCGTTTTTCCGCCTCAGCCAGCTCATAGCGGGTGCGACGTATGACGACCTCGTGTCTATGATTGACAAAGTGCACGATCTGGTCTTTC
>CAYWDY010000197.1:0-4842 GCA_964455985.1 uncultured Flavobacteriales bacterium | reverse complement strand
AAGATCCGTCTGCTCCGTAAGACATTCCATCAACAGGCCGAAACACAAATAGAACATTCCGAACGGATGGATCTGATCCGAGAGCGGATCGTGATGGTCTCCTTTGGGTATGAGTCCCGTGATTTCCAGTATTTCGTGACGCTCGAGAATAATTACGCCCACAGTGACCAGACGAACAGCTACGGGCGCAGACATATCGTAAAAGAGGTCTGCAGTGACTTTGCCGAATCCCTCGGGCAACAAAATCGCCCAACGGAGGAACCGAATACAAATCGTGGCGACGAGCACATTGAAGAAAATGAGCCCGGGAATACCCACACACAATTTGGACAGGTAATTGACGAGTTTGATCATACAGGGGGATTACAAAAGAAAGACGTCGAAAGACGTCTTCCGGAGGATCACTACAGTATGGCCGGCCAATGCCGGAGATTAAAGAGACGGCTTAGAGCGCGCCTTCTTTCTCCATGATCACGCGACCTTTGTAGTAGAGTTTTCCCTCGTACCAGTGAGCGCGGTGAAAGAGGTGCGGCTGACCGGTGGTAGGGTCAACGGCAACAGTGGGCACTTCGGCTTTCCAGTGGGTGCGACGCTTATCACGACGTGACTTGGAATGGCGGTGTTTAGGATTTGGCATGGCGTTAGGGTATTGATAGGTATGATATTCTGGTTAATTATTCAATTCAGGTTGATGTTCTTAAGCATCTCCCACCGGGGATCCGATTCAGAGACGGAATCGGTAGGCTGACGCTTTTCGATTTCGCGGAGGATCTCCGGATTGCAGGTGGAGACTCCGTTCTCATCGTCCGGGTGCACGTTGCGCATCGGAATCATGACGCTCGTGTATTCGTAAATGAGATGCGAAACGTCCAGGCGATGTTCGGTCGAAGGAATCACGATGACATCCTCGGATTCTTCTTCCGCATGATCACCCAGCTTCACAATCAACTCGCTGTATCCTTCCAACTGCAAGCCCAAATCATCCAGGCAGCGATCGCAAGTCACAAGCACTTCACCTTGCAGGGTGAAATCCAACAGCAACATGTTCGGTTTCTTCTCCATCGTCACCAATACGTCCAAATGGCCGTGTTGGATGATGGAATTTTCAAACCGTTGAAAGAACGCATCGTCCGCTTCAAACTCGAATTCGTGTTTCCCTAACGGGAGCGAACCGAATTCAATCACGTAATCCCTTGATCTGCCCGACATTTTGCTTTTTTAAAGGGGGGCACAAAGGTATCCCTTTTTTCGAAAAAGTCCAGTATTCCCGTCTCCCGGACACATGGCTCCCCTGATTTTCATGCCTCTACAGGTCGAATCGGATGGTCTGGAATCCTAAAAACGCCTTAAATGGCATAAAAAAGCAATATTTCCCTTAAATCTGCACCTTGGGGCCGCCTCTACCGGGATTTGTCCGTAATCAGGTGTTACCTTCGTTGACCGTTTTCCGTGAAAAAAGTCCTATCCTATATCCTTTTCCCGTTCCTCTGGGTGTGGCGTTCCCTGTTCTTTATCAATGCCGTTCTCACCTTTTTCCTCCTATTCCCCGCCTTTTACGTCATGCTGCAACGGGAAAAGTGGTTCCCCGGTGTTTTCTGGCTGAAGAAAATCTGGGCCCGGCTCATCGTATGGCCGGTAGGCATATTCTACACCATTGAGAACCACTGCCCATTTGAAAAAGGAAAAGCTTACGTGATCTGTCCAAACCACACCTCTTACCTGGACATCATGTTCATCTACATCTGCATACCGCACTACTTTCATACCATGGGGAAGGCCGAACTGATGAAAGTGCCGCTTTTCCGAAAGTTCTTCGAACGGATGAACATTCCAGTGAATCGGAAAAGTAAAGTGGATTCTCACCGCGCCTTGCAACGCGCCTCCCAGGATATCAGCAAGGGTATTTCGGTGGCATTATTTCCCGAAGGGACGATCCATCATAACGGACCTGTCATGGGTCGTTTCAAAAACGGACCCTTCCATCTCGCCATTGAGCAGCAGGTGCCTATCGTACCGGTGACATTCGTGAATAATTGGGTGTTGCTTCCGGATGATTTTCACCTGCGTGTGGGACGCCCGGGTAGAGCGCGAATCATCATCCACGAACCGATTGATACAACCGGAATGACCGATGCTAATTTGGATGAATTGAAGAAAAAGACACACGAAATCATCGAGCGTCCGCTGCGGGAAAAGTACCTGTCCTGGTTTCAGGAAAAGGGCGACCGAAGATCTTAGCAGTATTCGTCGAAGGTGGACTTCAGGTGCTCGGCGATCATCTCCGCACTGCGTCCTTCAATGTGATGACGCTCCACCATGTGAACCAGCTTTCCGTCTTTGAACAAAGCGATGGCCGGTGAAGAGGGAGGATAGGGCAACGTGTATTTACGTGCCTGAGCGGTGGCTTCCACATCCTGACCCGCAAATACGGTGTACAACTTAGAGGGCAGCTTGCTATTTTTCAGAGCCAGCTTGACACCGGGACGGGCTGTACCGGCGGCGCAACCGCAAACCGAATTCAACACCAACAGAGCGGTGCCATGACCGGCGGGAATCGCCTGATCAACAGACTCCGGGGTTTTCAGTTCTTCGAAACCGACGGCCGTCAGTTCCTGGCGCATGGGGGTACAGATATATTCGGGATAAGGCATGGGAAACGTTATTTGATTTACAAAGGTAGAGGATAAACCGGGACATCGTCCTGATTTTGGCTTTTCTTAACCAAAAACAGGTTTCACCAAAAAAGGTTCACTTTCTTACAGGGTCAAGCTGGTACTGGATTTGGGTGAATTCCACCCCCGCGTTGGTGTTAGATTGGGGTAATGGCAAAATCATTCCCCATGAAACGATTTTTTCTTCCCGCCCTCTGCGTCCTTGGACTGTGGGGAGGGAGCTCCAAAGCCCAAAACGTCCTTCCTGACCCCGTTTATCGGGTTACGGCCTATAAGAACGGCAACCCTGGCGTCGTAAGTCAGTCCAATTATGCCGAGGTGATACCCCCGATTCGGATGTATATACCCAATGCCTTCACCCCTAACGGCGATGGCATCAACGATCAATTCGGCATCAAGGGAGAAGGTATCAAGGATTACCGCATTTTGGTTTACGACCGTTGGGGAGAAGTGATTTTCGAATCCGATACCCCGGATAAATTATGGGACGGCACCTACAAAGGGCAAGCCGTACAACAAGACACCTACGTCTACCAGGTTTTCACCCGCTCTACAGGCCAACGGTCGCGGACAGGCTCCGTCACCTTAGTCCGATGACGCAGATACTTGGATGAACTAACGGGATGCAACTTCGGTTTCATCCCGTTTTTTATTTATCAGGGGAGAACCCTTACCTTCGGTCATCCGATTTCCCTTCCTATGAGCGATTACAAATATCCTTTGGTCATGCTGGTCGATGACAACGAGCTCGACAATTTCATCAATAAGAAGTTGATCGAAACGGAGGCTTTCTCCCAAGAGGTGCTCGTACATGGATCCGCCGTAAGCGCGCTGGAAGAACTCAAGAAAAGATCGGGCAGCGGAAATGCGTTACCCCGCGTCATCTTTCTTGACATCATGATGCCAGGCATGGACGGATTCGGATTCCTCGATGAGTTTGCCTTATTGCCGGAGAACGTGCGCGCCCATTGCAAAGTCGTGATGCTTTCCACGACGGAAAGCTTCAAGGATCTGAACCGCGCCAACCAGAACCCTTACGTGTATAAGTTCCTCAATAAGCCGATGAACAAAGCCGTACTGGACGCCATCAACATCTGATTCCTGATCAGGACTTCCGCTTCCTGCGGAAAAACTCTTTCATCAGTTCCCCGCATTCTTTTTCCAGAACACCGCCGGTGAGAACCGTTCGCGGATGAAGTACGGTTCGTGACACGTTCATGAAACCCTTCTTTTCATCCCGAGCCCCGAAAACAATGGCTCCGATCTGGGACCAATAAGAAGCTCCGGCGCACATCAAACAAGGCTCCAAGGTCACATACAATGTACATTGGTCCAGGTATTTTCCGCCGATGAAATGAGTGGCTGCTGTGAATGCCTGCATTTCCGCATGTGCCGTCGGGTCGTTGAGCCGCTCCGTCAGGTTATGTCCCCGCGCAATGACTTTGTTGTCACAAACAATCACCGCACCCACCGGCACTTCGTCAGCCTCAAAGGCCTTGTGGGCCTCCTTCAAGGCTTCCCGCATAAAGAAATCCGGCGACAGGGAAAAGACTTCGGTCATGAGGATAAAATTACTGGATGCGATGAAACAATCCTATTTCACTGGCGTATCCTATTATGAATTTCAATCATCGCGCCATGTCAGAAAATAAAATCCTCCTGATCCTCTTTTTATTGTTGGTTTCCATCAGCTGGCTGTCTACTATGTTCAGTGCCTGATTTGCCGTTACCCACATATGGCTGACCTGTAAGTCAGCCCTGAAACAGCATCCCAACCGGATGCTGTTTCCGTTTCAGGCCTTCATTGCTTTCCGTTTGCTATTTTTACAGACAGATTTCCCGACCCATGCTACGTTCCCATACCTGTGGCGAGCTTTCGCTTGCCCACGTCAATCAAAAAGTGACTCTTTGCGGCTGGCTGCAGCGTTCCCGCGACCTGGGCGGTATGACCTTCATCGATCTTCGTGATCGGTACGGCATCACCCAACTGGTATTCAATATGGAAACCCTGCCTCACCTGTGCGAAGCGGCCCGCAAACACGGCCGGGAATTCGTACTCCAAGTGGAAGGCACCGTAGCCGAACGCTACAACAAGAACGACAAACTGAGTACGGGCGATATCGAAGTGATGGTCACCTCGTTCACGGTTCTGAATGCATCCGCCCTTCCG
>CAYWDY010000196.1:0-4860 GCA_964455985.1 uncultured Flavobacteriales bacterium | reverse complement strand
GAAATTGAGTGACGTATGCTCGCCGGTGAAGAAGTTGTCGGCATTCCAATGCTGGAAAAGGTGGATACGAGATACGGCCATCACCACCACCGCCGAACCGTCGCTATTGATTGAGGCAGATGTCGGACGATCGTTCGTATAGAAGCTGTCGATGAGTGTGGCCACGTAACTGCCGGGTTGATCCGGTACGCGGTACAACTTGGTGTAACCGATCGCATTACCGTCAGGCTTCGAGAAGATGTAGAGGTTACCATTCCAGTGGAAGAAAGCTTCCGCATCGAAATTCATCCACGACGCGGGAAACTGATGCTGGTCCGGGTAACTGAAATTGATTGCCGAAGCCGTGACTGTTCCTCCGCTTACCGTAGAAGGATACGGGATGCGGTAAATGCGCAGGTTGGTTCGGTCGAACGTGTTGTTGCCGAAATCACCGATATACATGTAGGAATGATTGGCATCGTGCGTCAGGTCTTCCCAATCGTAATTCACCGCGTTTGACACGGTAAGGGTACGAACCAACGATCCGGATGCATTGAGACAATAGAGCTTGTTGTCGCCGTATCCGTCGTTGTGTGACCAATACTGGCCGTTGGCGGTCGGTTCAATGCCGGACGACTCTCCCAATCCGGAGGGAAGGGCCCCAATGACGGAGGGGTTGACGACGGCCACAGCCGAAAACGACTGGACCATAAGAAGGGAAATTAGCGCGTAAAAAAGGGTTCTCATGCGACTTTCTGATATACCACCAAGAAAGCCGGACGAGGACCCCTAGTTGAATCCAATCGGTCATAAAACTTACAATTGGCAAGATGACATTGATTTTGGCCGGGGTCCGAAAAGCGGTGGAAGTCAAGGCAAAAACCCGGGACAAAACGTTAAATTTCATCAGAAAAGGGCCTTCGGAACACCCTAGTTTTCATACCTTCGCACGTCTTGTCTCTGACCTATTATGAACTACAGACTGCTGAATAACCTGACCGGCTGGATCGTATTCGCGATCGCCGCATTCACCTACATCTCCACCATCGAGCCTACGGGCAGCTTTTGGGACTGCGGCGAGTTCATCGCCACGGCGCACAAACTCGAGGTTGGTCACCCGCCCGGTGCGCCTACCTTCCTGATGCTGGCGCGCGTCTTCATCCTCATGGCCGGAGACAACGTCAAGATGTTCCCCATCATGGTGAATATCCTTTCCGCCCTGATGTCGGCTTTCACGATTCTCTTCCTCTTCTGGACCATCACGCACCTGGCGCGCAAGATGGTCATCGGTAAAGGCGAAGAGACGATGGAAAAGATCGTAGCGATACTCGGCGCCGGCGCTGTCGGGGCCCTGGCCTACACGTTCTCGGATTCCTTCTGGTTCTCCGCCGTCGAAGGCGAAGTATATGCCAGTTCTTCCTTCTTCACGGCCATCGTCTTCTGGCTCATGCTCAAGTGGGAGTCGTCGGCCGACGAGAAGCACAGCTTCCGCTGGCTCATCCTCATCGGATACCTCATGGGACTTAGTATCGGAGTTCACTTGTTGAACTTGCTGACCATCCCTGCGCTGGCCTTTGTCTATTATTTCAAACGCACGTCGCAAGTGACCACGAAAGGTGTCGTCACGACGTTTGCCATCGGAGCAGGCATCCTTGCGCTGATCCAATACGGCATCATCCAAGGCCTGATCACCCTCGCGGGATCATTCGACTTGCTGTTTGTCAACTCTTTCGGCATGCCGTTCGGCTCGGGTATCTTCACCTACCTACTCCTGCTCATCGGTGCCATCGTATGGGGACTGATTTACACCAAGAAAAAAGATATGCCGCTCTGGAACAGCGCCATCTTGTGTGTGGCCTTCATCCTGATTGGTTACTCTTCTTTCGCGCAGATCATCATCCGCTCGAACGCCAATACCCCGCTGGACGAAAACAATCCGGAGAACGTCTTCAATTTCATCTCCTACCTCAAGCGCGAACAGTACGGCGACCGTCCGTTATTCTACGGACAGAACTACAACGCACGCGTGATCGACCAGAAAGAAAACGGTTCTACCTGGGCCAAGTTGCCTGGCGTAGATAAGTACGTCGAAGGTCCTGCCCGCATCGAGCCGGTGTACGAGCAGAACAAGATGACGGTCTTCCCGCGCATGTGGAGCAACCAGCAGAGCCACGTCAACGAATACAAGAAATGGACGGAAATCAAAGGCGACCGAAATCCGGGCATGGGCGACAACGTCAAGTTCTTCTTCGTGTACCAGCTGGGCGAAATGTACTGGCGCTATTTTATGTGGAACTTCGCCGGTCGTCAGAATGACCTGCAAGGTCCCGGCGGCATTACCAAAGGCAACTGGATCAGCGGCGTCAATTTCATCGACGAAATGCGCTTAGGACCTCAGTCCAAATTGCCGATGAGCATGAAGAACAACAAGGCGCGCAACCTGCTCTACTTCCTGCCGTTCATTCTCGGTCTGGTGGGACTGATCTATCAGTTCAACAAAGCGAACTTGGACGGATGGGTAGTACTGCTGCTCTTCTTCATGACCGGCATCGCTATCGTTCTTTACCTGAACGGTACGCCGCTTCAGCCGCGTGAGCGAGATTACGCCTACGCTGCTTCTTATTACGCGTATGCGATCTGGATTGGCCTAGGTGTACTAGCCTTGTACGACTTACTCCGTAAGAAGTTGCCGGGCATAGCCAGCGCAGCGTTGGCAACGATCATCTGCCTCGTGGCTGTTCCTGCCGTCATGGCAAAAGCCGAGTGGAATGACCACGATCGTTCGAACCGCTACACGTCGCGTGACTTCGCCGTGGACTATCTCGAATCGTGTGCACAGAATGCCATCCTGTTCACCAACGGTGACAACGACACGTTCCCGTTGTGGTATGCCCAAGAAGTTGAAGGTATCCGTACGGACATCCGGGTGGTAAACCTGAGTCTCCTTAACACGGACTGGTACATTGACCAGCTGAAGCGCAAGTACTACGATAGTGACGCCATCAATATTTCCTGGAAGCAAGACCAGTACATCCTGGGCCGCCGCGACTATATTCCATTCTACGACCGCAACTTGAAAGAGCCGGTGGAACTGAAAGAGCTGGTTGACTTCATGGGCAGCGACGAGCCCGGAGCCCGGGCAACTACGCAGGGCGGCGAGAACATCAATTACTTCCCGACGAAAAACATCAAGTTGACGGTTGACAGCGCTGCCGTCATGGCCAATGGCGTGGTCTCTGCCAAAGACGCGGACAAGATCGTCAAGACCATGACGTTCACGATTTCGGGTAACTACCTGATGAAAAACGACCTGATGATCCTGAACATCTTGGCCAACAACAACTGGAAACGTCCGATCTACTTCGCGACGACGGTCGGTTCGGAGAATTATCTGAATCTCCAGAACTATTTCCAGCTGGAAGGTCTGACGTACCGTGTCGTTCCGATCTATACGCCGGCGGATAACGAGATGGCTATCGGTCGCGTCGAAACCGATACCATGTACCGCAACGTGATGACCCGCTTCGTTTGGGGCAACATGTTTGACGAGCGCGTATATCTCGACGAGAATAACCAGCGCATGACGACCAACATCCGGATCAACTTCACCCGTCTGGCGGAAGCTTTGATGAACGAAGGCAAACGCGACTCTGCCATCAAGGTGTTGGACAAATGCGTCGAAGTCACTCCCGACAAGACCATTCCGTACAACTACTTCATGATCAACGTCGGCATCCTCTACTACCGTGCAGCGGGTGTTTACGGACGCATGGACTCCACCCTGCAGGCTACGCCTGAAAGTGCCGCACTTGTCGCCAAGGCCAACACGATCATGCAGCGCATCTGTGAAATCTACGGCGATAACCTGAACTATTACCTGTCGCTGAAGGGTACGAAATACTTCAAGCTGGTGGACAACGAGATGAACCAAGGGCTGTATATCATGCAGGCGTCCACCAACGTCGTCAAGCAGACCAACCAGAAAGAGCTGGGCGACAAGTTGGAGAAACAGTTCAACGAGCTGGCCCAGCAGTCGGGCTACTGACGCTGATTCCTGACCGCATTCTTCACACGGGCCTTGTTCATTACAAGGCCCGTTTTTTTGTCGGCATGGCGTCCATGAAAAGCCGAGGGCTTTACCTTTGATGCTCTAGAACATGCAGACTCCAACCTGGATCCAACGTATCTTCTCTTCGCTGGTGTGGCGTATCCCTACCCAAGAGAAGGTGATATACCTGACGTTCGACGACGGACCGATTCCGGTCGTCACGCCGTGGGTCATCCGTCTGCTCGAGGAGTACCGCGCCAAGGGAACTTTCTTTTGTGTCGGTGCGAACGTCCGTAAGTACCCTGAGGTCTATGCGGAACTGCTTCGTGGCGGACATAAGACGGGGAATCACACCGAACATCATACGAACGGTTGGACGGTCTACAACCGAATCTACTTCAAAGAGGTATTCCAATGCGCGCGTGTGGTGCGATCGCGTCTGTTCCGACCGCCGTACGGCAAAATCCGGTTCACGCAGATTGCCAGGCTGAAGAAAGATTACCGGATCGTCATGTGGGATGTGTTGAGTAAGGATTACGATCCTGACCTGACTGGCGAGCAAGTCGCCGACCGCGTCATACGGAGCGCCGGCCCCGGCTCCATCGTTGTTTTTCATGACAGCCTGAAAGCGGAGCCGCGGCTGAGAACCGCTTTACCCGCGGTATTGGCGCATTTTTCCGGACTGGGATACCGTTTCGAAGTCCTGCCGCTGTGACGTATCTTTGATTCATGCGGCGGATCGTACGGATCGCTTTTACGGCCATCCTTTCCCTTTTACTATTTTCCAGCAGCCGGGCACAGGAATCGCGAGGAACCATCGGATTCGGTTTGTC
>CAYWDY010000195.1:4767-5052 GCA_964455985.1 uncultured Flavobacteriales bacterium | reverse complement strand
CCGATTGATCCAACACATGCAGGCCGATTTTGTTCAGCCGTATTCAAATGCGAATCAGTCATGTATCGGAAAATGGCTACCTTCAAGGAATGAAAAAGGTCTTGTTATTCACCCTCTTCGTGGTGCTTTCACAGGTCGCCCTGGCTCAACGGTATTACGCCGCCTTCGGTGGCAGGGCCGGTAAATTCAATACCGGTGTCACGTTCAAGTACTTTTGGAATACCGACAACGCTACGGGACTTAAACTGGATGGGTATTATACCAACATCGCTTCGGGTGGTTATA
>CAYWDY010000195.1:1174-4675 GCA_964455985.1 uncultured Flavobacteriales bacterium | reverse complement strand
TGATTTTTGTCCGTACTACGAATTCATCAACCGCGGTCCGGAGTACATCGACTTCGGTTTTTCCATCCGCTATCTTTTTCGTTACTGAGAAGGGCTAGCGGTTGCTATGAATGCTTCTATCAGCCTCACCGCCTGTTCTGTTCTTGATGTTCCGATTCCGCTGATTATACCGTAACGGAATCCGGCGGCTTCGATCTCTTTTCGGTACACGTCAAAAAAATAATCACGGCGGTCCGGATGCTCTCGCAGCGGATCGGGTTCGAAGGGCAGATCGGGTGAAGTAAGTAGGTAGTAATCGTATCGCGAAGAAATTCCTGCCGTGATCCAATCGGGATAGTGACCGTATTTCTCCGTAAGCCAAACCTTGAAATTGATCATTTCCGTATCGTAGAAAACGACATGGTTTGCTTCCTGTACAATGTCCATCTCACCCTGTTGCTGCATGCGCGCGCAATGCCATACATCCTCTTCTGTATAGGGTCGCGTCAGCCCTTCCAAGTACGTTCGTGCGTATTCAGGAACCCATTTTCCGTCAAAGTGAGCGGCGAGAGTTTCGGCCAGGGTTGATTTGCCTGTGGACTCCGGTCCGAGAATGGCAATGCGGTGCAGCGTTTTATTCATGCCCTGCCAGTTTCAGGTTCGTTCTTCCAAGTCCGCCAACCGTGTATGGCCAGTGCTAAAAAGATCATGTATAATCCCGCGGTGAGGTATAACTGTTTTTGAATATACATCGGTACATAGATGGCGTCCACCGCGATCCAAACCAGCCAGTTCTCCCGTTTTCGCAGGGCGATCATCGCTTGAGCCGCCAAGGAAGCAGCCGTCAGTCCTGCATCGAGCCACGGGTAGGAAGCAGCCGTGTATCGACTGAACATAAGTCCTAAAGCTGCACCGACAACTAGGATGCATACTACGGTGATCAACCAGTCGGATAGACTCATGGGAGTATGAGAGGTCGCATGGGGAGCCGCTGTGTTTTTTTTCCAACGCCACCATCCCCAGAGCAACAAGAGGGCGAATATCAGCTGAAGCAGGGCATCGGCGTATAGACGCACCTGACTATTCAGAAAGACACACGTATAGGATAGTACGCTGATCAGTCCTATCGGAAAGCACCATATGGAACGGCGCGATGTCAGCCAAACACCGGCCAAGCCGGCGAGGGCACCTATCCATTCCAGCCACGGGCCGTAAATCATCGCTCCCTCCATGATGCAAAGATGTCCAATTTCCATCATACCGACAGGATTGCAATTGCGGAATACTATCGTTAGCTTTGAATGACCCCCACGCACCTACGGCATATGTCACTCCTGAGCCGTTTCATCGATTCCTTGCATATCTATTTCGACCGGGCTTCCTATTGGGAGGTAGCCAGGCCCGTGCAGATTGTCGGTGGAACGGAGCGTCGTAATCACATCATCCTGTTGGAACAGGGAGAGATGACGGTAGGTCGGAACGCTCAGAAGGTTCAGCCCAACAGTTTCTATTTCTTTCCTGCCGGACAGCCCATTTATGTCAACTACGGTGCAGGAACCCAAGTCCCCATGTCGGCTGCTGATTTTTCCCGTCGGGAGGAGCGAATGGAAAGTTTTCATGCTATCAGCGGCCTCTCGGATTTCAGTCGTAAAAAAGAAGTTATCGTTTCCGTCTCTTTCGACGTATTGATTTTTGATGCGATACCTTTTTTTGAAACCATGGGCGTACCTCCGTTTCCGCTCACGCCGGACCGTGAATTCGAGCACTTGGTACGTTACATCGCCTTGGAGAACGAACAGTCCAAATTGGGTCGCGATAAGATCATCAAGAACTACATGGAGGAGATCATCATCCACATGTGCCGGTACATTGATTCACAGCCCCAATTCAAGTCGTATATTGAGCGTCTCGAATTCCTTTCGGATCGTCGGTTGGCGGACATCGTGAAATACATCCAGGAGAATCTCTCCTCTGACTTGACCAACAAAGTACTCGCAGGAGTCGCTTATGTCTCCGACGATTACGTCGGACAGTTCTTCAAATCCCTGACGGGTAAAAACCTTCAGGAGTATATTGAAGAACAGCGATTGCAGAAGGCCGTTTACTTGCTGCAGACCCGTCCTGACAGCGTGCAGGAGATTTCTCGTTCCGTGGGATTCAAGGATCCGGCGTATTTCAGCCGCCGATTCAAGATGCGTTTTGGATGCAACGCCAATTCCATGCGCGTCGCGAAATCGTGAGGTGAATCACCGCTCTACAGCGGTGGCCAATTCAAACAACAATTCCGGATTCTCTTCCAATGAATTGCCGACGACCACCACGTCAGCACCGGCGCCATACGCTGCACTGACTTGTTCCGGGGTTCGTATTCCTCCACCCACGATGATGGGTAATTCCACGGATGCGCGGACTTTCTGAATCATGCTTGGCCTGATCGGCAGTCGTGCACCGCTTCCTCCATCGAGGTATATGCTTTTTAATCCCAGCAGTTCCCCCGCCATAGCGGTTGCGGCGGCAATGTCATCCTTGTCATACGGAATCGGTGCTGTCTGACTCATGTAGGAAGCAGAGGTTGGCGCCCCGCTGTCAATGAGCAGGTAGCCGGTTGGTATGACTTCCAGGCCGCTTCGTTTGATGAACGGTGCAGCTACCACTTGTTGACCGATGAGCAATTCAGGATTTCGTCCGCTGATCAGGGTCAAGAAAAGCATGGCGTCTGCGGCGGAGGTCACTTGAATGCTGTGGCCGGGGAAGAGCACCACGGGTAAGGAGGTGTGTTCTTTCAGGATCCTGACACACCGGGTAACACCGTTGTCAAGCAAGAGGCTGCTTCCTACGAACAGCATATCCACACCGGCGGCGGTGGCTAGCCGGGCGGTATGGGTCAATTGGTTTTCATCGTTCCGGTCGGGATCGACCAGTACAGCGAATTGTTTCTTACCTCGTTGGAATCGCTCCCGAATCATTACCCTCAAATATACGCTTTCCTGCTTAAAAGCCGGGTGCTATGGCTGACCAGGTCAGGACAAAGCCGTCCTCCTTTCGGAAAAATATGTCGGCTTCAAACGTCCGTTCAGGTTTGGAAAAACAGCCGCGGACACCGATTACTTGGGATGAACGGATGGGACTCACCGACAAGTGCTGCCGAAAATCAACGTCGCCAAGGCTGTGTAACTTGAACAGTACTTCTTTCGCTCCCCAGATCACGTGAAGGTCTTCGTCGGTCAAGGGACCTCCCCACGTGTGGCGATCTGCCTCAGAAACGAATTTGGAGGCTATGGTGGAGATGTTGGACCGGAACTTTTCGATATCCACGGCTACTTCAAAGCGAGTCGAAAGCAGAACAGCCACCCGGTTTTGGGAGTGGGATATCGAAATATATTTACCTGAGGACAAGCGCGGCCTGCCGATGACTTCGTATTCGATGCGTTCGTTGGGAGACAAGGCGTTTAGCAGAACACGGGTGGCCAGAAACTCCTTACGCCGCGAAGGGCTGGTCATGGCGTTCAGTCGGCTGGATTC
>CAYWDY010000195.1:0-1164 GCA_964455985.1 uncultured Flavobacteriales bacterium | reverse complement strand
TCAGTGCAACAGTGGAGGAGGGGGATTCCTCGGATTCGGTAATCTCCCAAACTCCAAGGTGATATTCGGTGTCCTCCCCAAAAATTTCTATAACAATTGGCATTTCCGCGTGTTATCAGGGGCAAGATACGTCAACATAGGTTATTTCCCTTTTTTGTAATACCGGTAAATTACCTACCTTCGCGTTCCGAATCATTAGAGAATCAATACGTTAAACCCAAAATCATATGGCACAGACCGCCGTCGACAAAATCGTGAAGTACAAAGTAAAAGACATCTCATTGGCCGAATGGGGCCGCAAAGAAATCAAACTGGCGGAAGATGAAATGCCAGGATTGATGGCACTCCGTGAAGAATACGGCGCTAAGAAACCGTTGAAGGGTGCTCGCATTGCCGGTTGTTTGCACATGACCATCCAAACCGCCGTCCTCATCGAGACGCTCGTTGAATTGGGCGCTGAGGTGACCTGGTCTTCCTGCAACATCTTCTCTACCCAAGACCACGCCGCTGCTGCCATCGCTGCTGCTGGTGTTTCCGTGTATGCCTGGAAAGGTATGAACCACGAAGAGTTCGATTGGTGCATCGAGCAAACCCTTTTCTTCGGCGAAGACCGCAAACCGTTGAACATGATTCTGGATGACGGTGGTGATTTGACGAATATGGTCCTCGACAAATACCCTGAGCTGGTTTCTGGCATCAAAGGTCTTTCGGAAGAAACGACTACGGGTGTTCACCGCCTGTACGAGCGCATGAAGAACGGCACGTTGCCGCTTCCTGCTATCAACGTAAACGACTCCGTCACCAAATCCAAGTTCGATAACAAATACGGTTGCCGCGAATCCCTGGTGGATGCTATCCGCCGCGCCACCGACCTCATGATGGCCGGTAAAGTGGCTGTCGTAGCCGGTTTCGGCGATGTGGGTAAAGGTTCAGCCGATTCACTCCGCGATTCCAAGGTCCGTGTCATCGTCACCGAAATCGATCCTATCTGCGCGCTTCAGGCCGCCATGGAAGGTTACGAAGTGAAAAAGATGGATGACGCTGTGAAAGAGGCGGACATCATCGTCACCGCTACCGGAAACGTCAACATCGTTACCGACCGTCACTTCAAAGCGATGAAGCACAACGCTGTCGTTTGCAACATCGGTCACTTCGACAACGAAA
>CAYWDY010000194.1:0-5056 GCA_964455985.1 uncultured Flavobacteriales bacterium | reverse complement strand
GAATCATGAGCCGTCCGCTGCGCGAAGATGAAAAAGCCTTGCTGCAAGAAGATGTTGAACAAGTGTACGATGTCTTTATCTCCCACGTGGCCGAAGGACGCCACATGGACAAATCGATGGTGGACAGTATCGGTCAGGGACGGGTGTGGTCCGGCACGGATGCACTTCGCATCGGACTGGTCGATCGACTTGGAACGTTGGATGATGCCGTAGCTATGGCCGCCCGTATGGCACGACTTGACACATACCGCACCATCGAGTTGCCCCGACAAAAAGAGTTTTTAGAAAAACTTCTTTCAGACCTGAATGCAGAAGCGGAGACCTATTTCCTGAAACGCGAATGGGGGCCGTCATACCGCTATTATTCCACGCTAAAGTCCACGTTACGACAGTCCGGGGTATTGACACGTGTCCCCTACTCCCTCGATATTCAATAAAGGTCAAGTGACGAACAAAGAAATAGCACGGGCTTTCCGGCTGGCGAGCCAGCTTATGGAATTGCATGAGGAGAACAGCTTCAAGGTCCGCTCCATGCAAAACGCCGCTTTCAACGTGGAGCGTTTCCCGTTCTCTTTGGAAGGAAAGAACGCCGAAGAATTAGCCGGGCTGGAAGGCCTGGGAAAAGGAACGGCTGCTCGTATCCTCGAACTCCATCAGCGAGGCAGCTTCGATGAATTGGACCAGTGGCTAGCCACCACTCCTACCGGAGTCGTAGCCATGATGGCGATCAAAGGCATCGGACCTAAAAAGGTGAAAGCCCTTTGGAAGGAATTGGGAATAGAAAGTCCGGGTGAGCTGCTGTATGCCTGTCACGAAAACCGACTGATCGAGCTTAAAGGTTTCGGGATAAAAACCCAGGACCAGATCCGACAATCCATCGAATTCGCCCGATCGAACCAAGGCAAATTCCATTATGCCATTTGCGAAGCGGAAGCGCTGCGTTTGACGGAGGATATCCGGGAAAGCAGATTGGCTACCCGATGTGAAATCACCGGCGCACTCCGTCGCAAGAATGAAATCATCGAAGAGATCATTCTTTTGATCGCCTCCGAAACGCAGGCAGAGCTAATCGCATTTTTGAAAAACTATCCCGCCATCGAGAAAGAGTCCTTCAGTCAAGAGGGAAACATACTTCGCGCTATACTGGGCCCCGGGATTCCGCTGGAATGCAGATTGATTTCCTCGGCAGGTTTCGACCTCGCCTGGTTTGACAGTACAGCGAGTACCGCTCACCGGGAAAACCTTGAACGAAAAGTTAGTTGGAACCATCGTGCCGGGAATACCGAACAGGAAATCTATCGGTCATTGGGACTACCATACCTGGAACCTGAGTGGCGGGAAGGCATGTTCGAATGGGACTGGATCGAAAAAGGGAAACTACCTGAACCGATCGAGTACACGCATTTGCAAGGCACCCTGCACAACCACACGACGTACAGCGACGGCATACACACCTTGCGCGAGATGGCAGTCTATGCGAAAGCGATGGGCTTCCATTATCTGGGGATATGTGATCATAGCCAGTCGGCTTTTTATGCGAATGGCTTAAAGCCGGATCGCGTCTTGGCCCAGCAGGAAGAGATCGACCGATTGAATACAGAGCTGGCGCCGTTTCGCATTTTCAAGGGTATTGAATCAGATATCCTGACCGACGGCTCCCTGGACTACCCGGATGAGGTGCTACGCTCGTTTGACTTCGTTGTGGCATCAGTCCACTCTGTACTCCGCATGGATGAGGAGAAAGCCACCAAACGATTACTGAAAGCCATCGAAAATCCGTACACGACCATTCTCGGTCATCCTACAGGAAGATTACTCTTGGCCCGATCAGGCTATCCGTTGGACATGAAAAAGATCATCGATGCCTGTGCAGCCAACGGAGTGATCATCGAACTGAATGCGAATCCCTATCGCCTAGACCTCGATTGGAGGCATATCCCCTATGCTCAGGAGAAGGGCGTGTTGATCAGTATCAACCCGGATGCACATCGTCAGGAAGGCTATCACGACATGCATTATGGCGTTTGTGTGGCCCGTAAAGGAGGCCTGGAGGCAGCCAATACGTTCAATGCGTGGAGCCTGGACAAGGTGGCTACGCATTTCAAAAACCGAAAAGGTTAATTATCCCGTCAATCAGGACTTGGGCTCCTCAGGCGTTGATGAATCAGTGGTTGGGCTTGGAGCTGAGGACTCACCTGTCGTCATCACTGAATTCGGAGGCGGCGCCGGTGTATTAAAGGTGGTCGTCGGCGCGTTCACTTTTTTAGCAGAATCCTGCGAAGAAGCTTCGCGTACTTCACGCTCAATTCCACCCATAGCGTCCTTGAACTCACGCATTCCCTTGCCCAGGCCACGGGCCAACTCTGGAATCCTACTGGAACCGAAGAACAAGAGGACAACAACCAGGATGAAGAACACTTCTCCTCCGCCCAGATTCAAGAATAGATAGATGATGGCAGGCATGATTACTGAGTTTCGTTCCCCAAAGGTAATTGAAACTGGATGAAGGGAAGGTGGGGAATGAAAAAAGGCTGCCCGATGAAGGCAGCCCCTTTTCTAATCCATGTAAGTCAATCAGGCTTTGGCATCAGCCTTTTTACGTTGAAAGTCGATTACGATCGGAGTGGCGATGCAAATCGAAGAATAGGTACCGATGACGATACCGATCAACAGGGCGAAGGTAAATCCGCGGATCACCTCTCCACCGAATACGAAGATGGCAAACAGTACGAAGAAGATGGTCAGGGACGTGTTGATGGTACGACTCAACGTAGAATTCAAGGCGTTATTGATGACCTTTTTCTGGTCGGAGGCATGGTGATGCAAACCAACGAACTCACGGATACGGTCAAACACCACCACGGTATCGGTCATGGAATAACCCATAACCGTAAGAATGGCAGCGATGAAGGCCTGATCGATTTCAAGCGAGAACGGAAGGACACCATTGAAGATGGCGAAAAAGGCCAACACGACGACAGCGTCATGAAGAAGAGCCACAACAGCTCCCAGTCCATACTGCCAACGCTTGAATCGGATGAAGATGTAAATAAACATCAGAGCACACGAGATGAGGATGGCCCATACTGCTGACGACTTGATATCGTCTGCTACCGTAGGTCCAACCTTTTGGGTACTCATCACCTGATAATTGTTTCCGGACAGCGTGGAGAGACCTTCATTAAGCTTGTCGGCGACTTTTTGTTCAGCATCCAAAGAGGCATCATCGATAAGATAGGTGGTCGTGATCTTGACCTGATTATCATCACCGAACGTCTTCACTTCAGGAGATTTGGTGAAAGGACCTTTCAAGGCATCAATAACCTGAACGGTGGAAACCTCTTTGTCGAAGCGGACGATATAGGTACGACCGCCTTTGAAATCCACACCGAAGTTCAATCCTTTCATCATGAAGGCGCCGATACCGGCGAGTATGATGAGAGAAGAGATAGCATAATAAACCTTACGACGATCAACGAAATTGATGTTGATGTTCTTGAAGGCTCCTTGGGAGAAATTGTTCCAGAAGCGGATTTCCATGTTACGGCCGATCATCCAATCGAAAATCAGACGGGTGATGAAGATGGCGCAGAACAAGGAGGAAAGGATACCGATGATCAACGTGGTAGCGAAGCCTTGGATAGGTCCGGTACCGAAGGTGTACAGGATGATACCCAAAATGAGGGTCGTTACGTTGGAGTCGATGATGGACGAGTAGGCATGCTTGAAACCGTCAGAGATAGCCAGTCGGCCACCTTTACCTAACGCCATCTCTTCACGCACACGTTCGAAGATGAGGATGTTGGCATCCACCGACATACCGATGGTCAGAACGATACCGGCGATACCAGGAAGCGTCAAGACGGCACCTAATGAAGCCAGCGTACCCATAACGAAGAAGACGTTGGCGAAGAGTGCGACGTCTGCAACAAGTCCGGCGTTGCTGTAATAGGAGTACATGAACACCAGAACGAGGATCAAAGCAATGATAAAGGATAACAGACCGGAGCTGATGGCTTCTTTACCCAAGGTAGGACCGACTACGGTATCTTCTACGATACGGGCAGGAGCCGGGAGCTTACCCACTTTCAGGATGTTAGCCAAGTCTTCTGACTCTTCCAACGTGAACTGACCGGTGATGCTGGAGTTGCCACCGGCAATTTCACCCTGAACGACCGGGTAAGAATAGACGTAATCGTCCAGAACGATGGCGATGGATTTGCCCACGTTGTCGCGGGTAAGACGCTTCCAAACTCGGGCACCTTCTGCATTCATGCTCATGCTGATTTCCCAGTTGTCGCTGAACTGACCCTTTTGCTTGCGGGCGTCTACGATAGCAGAGCCGTCCAAAGGAGCTTGGTCGTCGCGAGCCGGAACACGGATAGCGATCAACTGCAACACCTTGCCGTCTTTATCGATCGGCTTTACGGACCAGTATGCACGGAAATCCTTGGGGAATTTCGAACGGACCGATTCCATGGCCATGTACGCGTTCACCTTGCCGGTATCCTTCACCAGAGAAGCACCGATGACCGGCCCCTTGCGGAGTTCGGACTGGCCCTGCTGATTAGGAGCAACAGAAGGAGTAAGCACACCAAACAGCGGATTCTCGCGAGCGAAATCCTCGAAGGTCTGCGCCGCTTTGGATGTATCGGACTTGGTCGCCGTGTCTGACTTGGCTGTAGCCAATTGATCGGACAAACTGCCTTGAGCTGTGTCAGCACTGGCCGTGGCAGAGTCGCCCGCTGCTTTCACCGTATCGGTAGCCAACTTCATGGAATCCATGGGTAACATGGCAGAAGAGTCAACCGCAGTAATACCTTTCAGGGCTTTATTGGCTTCTTCGAGTCTGGGGTAAATATCCAGGTTGTCGTAGGTCTCCCAGAATTCCAACTTGGCGGTACCCTGGAGGAGTTTACGTACACGCTCAGGATCTTTGATGCCGGGCAACTCGACGAGGATACGGCCGTTGCCGATCTTCTGAACGTTGGGCTGGGTGACACCGAATTTATCGATACGGGTACGGAGGATGTTGAATGAACGGCTGATAGCAGCA